>CAIWLA010000120.1 GCA_903913345.1 uncultured Magnetococcales bacterium
GGTTCGTCCAGGACCAGCAGATCGGGTTGGAGAATCATGGCCCGGGCGATGGCAATCCGTTGCCGCTGTCCACCGGAAAATTGATGGGGATAGCGATCCAGATAATCCGTTGACAATCCCACCTCGGCCAATATGGCCTCCACCCGTCGTCGCTGCCCCGCCTCGGTGCGCTCCAACCGATGGATCCGCAATCCCTCGGCCAGAATATCCCCGATGGTCATGCGCGGCGAGAGGGAAGAGAAGGGATCCTGGAAGACCACCTGGATGCGCCGTCGCAACCCCCGCAGGGTGGCCCGATCGGCGGTCTGGAGATCCTGGCCATCGAACAGCACACCTCCCCGACTGTCATTCAGTTGCAGGATGGCCTCGCCCAGGGTGGTCTTGCCACTGCCCGACTCCCCCACGATACCCACGGTTTCCCCTCGCCGCAGGGTAAAATCGACCCCATCCACCGCCTTGACCTGACCCACGGTCCGTCTCAACAGGCCGCGTTTGATGGGAAAATGGCAGTGCAGTTGCCTGACCTGCAAGAGATCCACCGCCTTTTCCGGGCGGGCAGGCGGGTGCCGACTGGGCAGCGAGGCCAGCAATTGTTGGGTGTAGGGATGCTGGGGATTTCGAAACAGGGTTTCGGTGTCGGCGGTCTCGCACAGTTCCCCCTGACGCATGACGCAGACCCGGTTGGCCGTCTTGTATACCATAGGCAGGTCGTGGGTAATGAGCAGCATGGCCATCCCCAACTCCTTCTGCAGACGGGCCAGGAGTTCCAATATTTGGGCCTGGATGGTCACATCCAACGCGGTGGTGGGTTCATCGGCGATCAGGAGGGCCGGGCGACGGGCCAGGGCCATGGCAATCATCACCCGTTGCCGCTGACCGCCAGAGAGCTGATGGGGATAGCTGTCCAGCCGTTGTTCCGGGTCGGTGATGCCGGTCATTTCCAGCAATTCCACGGCGCGACGGCGCAGGGTGACCGGATCGGTCCCGCCATCGGTCGTCTGGTCCGGGGCGAAGGCCTCGGCCAGTTGCCGGAAGATGGGATAGACCGGGTTCATGGCGGTCATCGGCTCCTGAAAGACCATGGCCACCTCCTGCCCCCGGAGCAGGCGCAACGGTTCGGGGGCCAACCGGGTAATGTCGTTCCCCCGCAGGCGGATGGCATCGGCGCGAATGGTGGCATTGGCGGGGAGGAGTTGCAGCAGGGAGAGGGCGGCAACGGTCTTGCCGCTCCCCGATTCCCCCACCAGGGCCACGGTTTCGCCCGGCTGAATGGTCAGAGAGATCCCCCGCACCGCCGGGATAATGCCCGCTTCGCCCCGAAAGTGGACGTGCAGATTGTCAATTTCCAAGAGTGGGCCGGACATGGTCATGACTCCTTGCGCGGGTCCATGGCGTCACGCAGGGCCTCGCCGATAAAGTTGAGCAACAGCATCATCCCGACCAGGACCACGAAGGTGGAGAGGGAGATCCACCAGGCTTCCATGTTGGCCTTTCCTTGTTGGAGCAGTTCGCCCAGGCTGGGGGTGGACGGGGGGACGCCCAGGCCGAGAAAATCGAGGCTGGTGAGGGCCAGGATGGTCCCGGAGATGCGAAAGGGCAAAAAGGTGATGACGGGGGTCAAGGCGTTGGGCAGCAGGTGGCGGAACATGATGGCCCGGTCCGAGGCCCCCAGGGCACGGGCGGCCTTGACGTAGGCCATGGTCCGTGCCCGCAAAAATTCGGCCCGCACATAATCGGCCAGACTCATCCAGCCAAACATCGAGAGCAGGACGATCAGGATGGAAATGCTGGGGTTGAAGAGGCTGGCAAAGATGATCAGCAGGTACAGCTCCGGCATGGAACCCCAGATTTCGATAAAGCGTTGCAGGAGCAGATCGGTCCAGCCCCCGAAGTAACCCTGGATGGCACCGGCCAGGATGCCGGTCAGCGTACCGATCACGGTCAGCGTCAAGGCAAAGAGCACCGACAGGCGAAAGCCATAGATCAGGCGTGCCAGAATATCCCGTGCCCGGTCATCGGTGCCGAAGCGGTGATGGCGATCGGGGGGGGCCGGAGCCGGATGATGGAGTTGGCTGTCGATGCTGTTAAAACTGTAGGGGATGGGTGGAAAGATGACCCAATTGGGACTTTTTTGCAATTTATCCAGGATATAGGGATCCTTGTAATCCGCCTCGGTGACAAACTCCCCGCCGAAGGTGGTCTCCGGGTAGCTGTGCAGCAGGGGAAAATAGAGGGCACCCTGATAGTGGACGAGCAGGGGTTTATCGTTGGCCAGGAGTTCCGCGCCCAGGGAGAGGCCGAGGAGCACGGTAAAGATCCACAAGGAAATGTATCCTCGGCGATGTGCCCGAAACCGTCGCCAGCGGCGGCGGATGAGGGGCGAAGGGGCGTTGATGGACATGGCAGGCGGTGATCCAGGTGAAAAGGGGCGATCAAGGTTTCCGCTGAATTTAATGCCCACCGGGGAGCAACTTGATCAAGGCAACCACCAGCATGGTCTGCGCGGTGGAGACGCCGAGCACCCACTTGATAATATCCGCCTTGGTCTCCACCAGCTTTAACTCGACCTCCCGGATCCGGGCATCGACCTCCTTGAACCGGGCATCGACCTCTTTGAATCGGACATCCAGTTCCTTGAACCGGACATCCATATCCTGCCGGGTTGCCAGGCCATTCAAATGTTCTTCGGATCGCTTGTCGCGCTGATCCGCCCGTTCATCCATGCGGGACTCGGTCTGCTTCAAGGCAACGGCCAATGCCTTGACATGACCCTTGGCCTGTTCATCGGGGACGCCAACCGCTTTGAGTTGCTCGGTAAATTCCAATGTGTCAAAGGGAATCGCATACATGAAAAACACCTCTCTCGCTGGTTACGGACACGGTCAGAATACCAGATTGTCTGCACAGACAGCAACCCATAAAACAACTTCGATTCCATCAAAGATAAACGAAGATGGGCGATCAACGAGAAAATGGGCGGGATGGCCACCCGCAAAAGCAATTCCCATTTCCGGCCAAACATGCCATCATGGCAAAAGCCTGGGGAGGTATACCACCGATCCACAAACGGGAATGATTCATGTTGAAAGTGGGCATAGCCATCGGCCTGTTCCTCTACCTGGAAATCTATCTGATCGGCCAGGTCATGGACCAGTGGGGGGTATTGACCACCCTCCTGCTCCTCGCCCTGACGGCGGTGCTGGGCAGTCGCCTGGTCAAACGGGAAGGGGTGGCCACAGTACAGAACATGGCCATCAAACTGCAACAAGGGGCCGCCGTCGGACTGGATCTGGTCGAAGGGGGGGTGTTGCTGATCGCCGGTTTTCTGTTCGTCTTTCCGGGGTTTCTCTCCGATGGTCTGGCCCTGCTCCTCCTGCTGCCCCCCGTCCGCCGCTGGGTGGCCGTGACCCTGGTCCGCGCCTTTCGCCAGGGGGGCGGCACCCTGCATGGCCAGGCGGTTTTCGTCGATGCCGGCGGAACAATCATCGACGGCGAATCCACCCCCGTCCCGGATTCACCCACCACCCCCGTTTTGCAATTGCCACCACCAGGGACAGATCCATCACGACGAAAAAAATGAATTGAATTTCAATTTTCGGGGCTTCGCCCCGGACCCCACCGGAGGCTTCGCCCCGGCCCCCACCAGGGGGAATAATTCCCCCTGGACCCCCTGTGAA
>CAIWLA010000121.1 GCA_903913345.1 uncultured Magnetococcales bacterium
CAATCCCACTGCCCTGGTGATGCTGGGGTGGTGTGAGGAAGAGGTGCTTGGGCAGACATCCCATTCCTTGTTTCACCATTCGCATCTGGATGGCTCTCCCTATCCCCCTTCTGCCTGTCCCTTGTGTAACGTGTTGAATCAAAGCACCGTGGTGAGTTCGGAGGAGGAATGGTTTTGGCGTCGGGATGAGACATTCCTTCCGGTGGCCATGATCGCTTCGCCCATTCTTCGGTCTGGAGAATTGTGCGGGGCCGTGGTGGCCTTTCGGGATATTACCGAGCGCAAGCGCGCCGAAGCCGCCATCAAAGAGACACAAAGAGAACTGGAAAAACTGGAATGGATGCTTAAACAGAAAGAATTCCAGATAGGTTCCTTTGAACCCCTTTATGGTGATATCACCCGATTCAACACCAATCGCACCATCCTGGATGCATTGGGGTCAGAAACCCTTCATGCCATTATCAGTGAATTCATGGGCATGCTGGAGACCTCGTCGGCTGTTTACGAAATCAATGGTGACTATGCAACCGGTATTTTTTCGTCGGGCTGGTGTCAATTGATGGATGGTGCCTCTTATGCACTGTGTGGGACCGATGATGCGGTGCAGGCGTTGGCTTGTGGTCAGTGGCTTTGTCATGAATCCTGTTGGGCAGAGGCCACAAAACCGGCGATCGACAGCGGCTCTCCCAATGATATTGAGTGCGCGGGGGGTATTCATCTGTATGCCGTTCCCATTCGTGCGGGGGATCAAATAATCGGCGGCATCAATTTTGGCTATGGATCGCCGCCCAACAGCCAGGACAAACGCAATGAACTGGCCGAAAAATATCATATTGACCGCCATGAATTGTCAAGAACCGCCAGTGAATACCAGGAAAGGCCACCGTTTGTCATTGACCTTGCCAAGCATCGGCTCAATGAAGCCGCCAATCTGATCGGGTTGCTGGTTATCCGCAAGCGCACTGAAGAGGCGTTGCATCAAGCCAAGGAACAGGCTGAACGGGCGGCCGGGGCCAAGGGGGAGTTCCTGGCCGCCATGAGCCATGAAATCCGCACCCCTATGAACGTGGTGTTGGGCATGTCAGAATTGTTACTGGAAACCGATCTCAACCCCGTGCAACGCCGTTTTGCCCAGACCATGCACCACTCTGGGAAAGCCATGCTGGGGGTGATCAACGATGTGCTGGATTTTTCCCGTATCGAGGCAGGGCGCATCTCGGTGGAGACAAAACCCTTCTCCCCCCGCCGGGTAATGGAGGATACCGCCCATCTGATGCAGGTGGTGGCCGAGGAGAAGGGGCTTGTCATGGAGAATCGGGTCTCCTCCGACATACCGGAAGCCGTTTTGGGGGACGATAGCCGGGTACGTCAGATACTCATCAACCTGCTGGGCAATGCGATCAAATTTACGCACCAGGGGCGGGTGGACGTGAGTCTGACCCGCAATCCCCAGGATCCAGAAACCCTCCTCTTCCAGGTCACTGATACCGGCATCGGCATCGCTCCGGACGAGATGGGCTGCATCTTTCAACAGTTCACCCAGGCCGACAAGGGGATTACTCGACGCTATGGCGGCAGCGGTTTGGGGCTGACCATCTCCCGGTGTTTGCTGGAGTTGATGGGTGGCCGGATCTGGGTGGAAAGCCAATTGGGGCAAGGGAGTCAATTCTTTTTCACTCTGCCCATGAAAATAGCAGACGCTCCGGTGCCGCAGGTTGTGCTTGTGAAACAGTCCATGGAAACCCCGACGAGAAGTCTGCGCATCCTGCTGGCGGAAGATGTCGAGGAAAATCAGGTGCTGTTCGAGGCCTATCTCATGCAGACCCCGCATCAAGTGGTTATCGCCAATGATGGGGTGGAGGCGGTTGATCGGGTACAAGCGGAGACGTTTGACGTGGTGGTCATGGATGTGCAGATGCCCAGAATGGACGGCTACACCGCCACCCGGAAGATTCGCCAGTGGGAGCAGGCAACGGGACATACTCCCATGCCGATCATTGCTCTCTCAGCCCACGCCATGGAGGTGGAAATAGAGCGCAGCCGGGAGGCGGGATGTGACCTTTATCTGACCAAACCGATCAATAAAAACCGGTTGCTGGATGTCATCCAACAATTTGCCGGACAAACCGCATCTTCCGTTTCCCCCAACCTGGGTGCATAACCCAGGTTTAACACATTTTCGATGATATAACTAATCAACACCTGTCAATGCATTGATTTGGTTGGATTTTTGTTGGTCGATTTTCAGATTTTCAATGTA
>CAIWLA010000122.1 GCA_903913345.1 uncultured Magnetococcales bacterium
AGGTGACCACCTACCAGGTTGCGCGGCTGGGCCAAGGGCGAGTCAGTTGCACCAAAAAGGAGCACCGCTGAAGCGCCAAACGAGCCAATCAGCAAAGGTTGGCCTACCAGTGTGGTTATCTCAACAATGGCCAGGATTCCCAGGGTGCCGCTGATAAAGCTCCAGACGGCATAGCGCAGCGACATTGGCGGCCGTGGCCCTCGGAATGGCGCCTTGCAGCGTCGGGGAAATCCGGCCAGCCTCTTTTTGATCGTCAAGTATCCCTCCTGGAAGTAGCATTGATTTCCCTCCTACAAGTATCGACCGTGCCACAATGACTCAAGGAGGGTGATCCGGGAACCTCCCCGCGTTGCATAAGACTAGAGGAGAAGGTCTTCGTAAAACGCCCCGAATTGCTGTTCCGGATGCCGAATATGGATCTCCACCATCCAGAGATTGGGCGAGGGATGAAAAGAAATTTCGGACAACGGGCCTTCATAGTGCTCGGCACTGGAATAGTCTCCCAAGCGATGTCCGCCCAAATCGAGATTCAACACCCACCCCAGATCTTTGGCCATCTGTTCCGCATAGTGATACAGCTCGACACCAGTTGCTGTTTCCGTTTGCCACTTTTTGGCAACCTCATCGAAAATCTGTTTGGCATCACGTGCACAGCGCTTCAGTTCCGGGTTGCTTCCAGTGACAAACGTATCACCGGCGTCACCTTCGTACTCTTCCCAGACTGGTCCGACGTCGATAAAGAAGATATCATCTTCACCCAACCGGATTCCCGGGTCAGAATCTGCGCCAAAGGTTTTTGTAGTATTGCTGCCAAAGCGGATATAGGGTTTATGGAATGCTTTTGTGGCACCCATTTCCCGCAAGGTGTCGATCACCATTTTGTTGGCATCCTCTTCCAGCATCCCGACTTGAACCTGGGCAGCAATCCTGCTCACCGCCTGCTGTGCCTTTGCTCTGGTTTTAAGCATTTTTTCGACGGAAAATTCTGCCTTGGTTTGCTCCACTGCAACTGCGTCTTGGATCGTCATGGTGTGAACTCTTTTTGTTCGGGAATTTGGCCCTGCAGCCAAGGGCACCGTAGGGCATCGAGCACTAACATCAGATCTGATGCGACGACAACAGCGTATCGCAATACTTTTGTTCAGCTAGGGTTATTATGAAAAAAACCTGTGCGGATTTTCCGGCCAGCGTTGTTTCACACGCATTCCTCCCAGTGTGAGACCGTTTGCTATCTATCAGTTATCGGTTAACCCAGAATCGCCTTAAGATCCGCATCAGCTGTGGTGATCGGGCCGATATTAAAGTTCTCCACCAGGAAATTGAGGACATTCGGGGTGATGAACGCCGGCAGGGTCGGCCCGAGCTTGATGTTCTTGACTCCAAGGTGCAGCAGGGTCAGCAGGATGACCACCGCTTTCTGTTCGTACCAGGAGAGGATCATGGAGAGCGGCAGGTCGTTGACGCCGCACTCGAAGGCGCCCGCCAGGGCTACGGCAATCTGGACGGCGGAGTAGACATCGTTGCACTGGCCGATATCCAGCAGGCGCGGGATGCCGCCGATGTCGCCGAATTCGAGTTTGTTGAAGCGGTATTTGCCGCAGGCCAGG
>CAIWLA010000123.1 GCA_903913345.1 uncultured Magnetococcales bacterium
CTGCTGGTGGAAGGAATGGACGAGGGGGCGGTCGTCTTGACGGACAGCGGTTCGATCCTGTATGCCAACCGTCGATTTGCCGAAATGGTCAAGAGACCGCTGGGAGAGGTGATCGGTTCCGAAATTTTCACCTGGGTTGCGCCGGACAGTCAAGACCGGTTTCGATCATTGCTGGAAAACAAGGGTGAAAAGGAACGCCGGAAGGAGATGATACTCGTTGCCAGCGATGGTACGCCAGTACCCATCCATCTTTCTGCGAGTCACCATGGCACCGCCGACATGCCGGATTATACCTGCCTGGTGGCCACCGATCTGAGCGAGATCAACGAACGGAAACGGCGGGAAGAGAGGGCACAGGCCGCCTCCGAATACACCCGCAGACTGATCGAGGCCAACCGGGATCCCCTGATGGTGATCAGTGCCCGATTGACGATCACCGATGTCAACGCCGCCATGGAACGGGTGACCGGCCTGGATCGAGGGGGGTTGATCGGCAGCGACTGCACGGCCTGTTTTACCGAACCAGACCAGGCCCAGGCCGGGTTTCACGAGGTGTTTTTGCACGGTTCCATCACCGATCATCCCTTGTCCATCCGCCATCTTTCCGGCCAGGTGACGGACCTGCTCTACAACGCCAATCTGTACCATGACGGTCAGGGCACCGTGCTCGGTGCCCTGACCACCGCACGGGACATCACCCACCGCAAACAGGTGGAGGCCCAGAAGGCCCTGGAGCGGCTCAATCGGGACAAGGATCTCTTCCTGGCCAACATGAGCCATGAACTCCGAACCCCCCTGCTCTCCATCCTGCAATTTGCCGCTCTGGCCAAACGCCGCTGGATGGAAGGGAGGCAGGCCGAGGCCATCGCCATGTTGGACAATCTCATTTCCGGCAAGGAGCGTCTGTTGCGCTTTGTCACCAATCTGGAATACATGGCCCGCCTCCATGTCGGGCTGTGGAGCCTCCATCCCGTGACCGGCGACCTGATCCCCCTGGTGCGGGGGGTTGTGCATACCATGGAGGGGCGTTTTGCCGAAAAAGAGGGGCAATGGCGCGTGACGAGTCCGCGAACCCTCCTGGCCTGCTTTGATGCCCCCAGCCTGGCCATCATTCTGAATGAATTGCTGGACAATGCCGGACTCTTCTCCCCGCCGGGGGGGGTGGTGGAACTCCGGGTGACAAAATCCAGAGGGCGGGTGCGGATCGCCATTCTCGACTCCGGTCCCGGCATTCCCGCCGGGGAAGAGGAGGCCATTTTTTCGCCTTTTACCGAAAGCAGCCGCACCCGCTCCAGTGCGCGGGGGACGGGGCTGGGATTGTCCATCGCCCGTGGTCTGGCCCAATTGCAGGGGGGCCGGGTGGTGGCGGCCAACCGGTCGGGGGGTTCCGGTGCGGTGGTCACGTTGATTTTACCTATTGCGCAGGGAGAATCCCTATGATGGTGTCCGGTCAGGCAGATGCCAAAATTCTGGTCGTGGATGATGAGCGGGATAATCTCCTGGTCATCGCTGAACAGTTGCGCGGGGCGGGTTATCGAGCGGTGACGACGGTTTTCGATCCGTTCGAGGCGTTGACCCTTTTGGCGGCCAACCACTTCGACCTGCTCCTGCTCGACATCATGATGCCCGGACTGGATGGTTTTGGCGTCATGGCGCGGATGCAGCAGATGGGGGCGGAAAAACAGTGTCCCGTCCTGGTCTTGACCGCTCGGATGGATGAAAAGACCCGACTGCGTGCCCTGCGCGAGGGGGCGCGGGATTTTCTCTCCAAACCCTTTCTGGAAGAGGAGTTGCTCTGCCGGGTGGGCAATCTGTTGGCGATGCACCTGGCGCAGAGCCATCTGGCCACGCTCAACCACTCCCTGGAGGCGGCGGTGCAGGAGCGGACCCTCCAACTGGAAGAGCGCAACCGGCAATTGGCCCAAAGCCAACTGGAGGTGCTGGAGCGGTTGGGGCGGGCCGCCGAGTTCCGGGATAACGAAACCGGCCTTCATCTGGTACGCATGAGCCGTTATGCCGAGCGGTTGGGGCAGGCCCTGGGGCTGGATGAGCCGACCACCACCCTGCTTTTGCACTGTGCCCCCATGCACGACATTGGCAAGGTGGGGATTCCCGATGCCATTCTCCTCAAACCGGGGCCACTGGATGCCGGGGAGTGGGGGGTGATGCGCCGTCATCCCGAAATCGGGGCCAATATATTGGCCCACAGCCGCTCGACCTGGCTGGAAACCAGCCGGGTGATCGCCCTGAGCCATCATGAACGGTGGGATGGCATGGGCTATCCCCAGGGGTGGCACGGCGAGCAGATTCCCCTCTTTGGCCGCCTGGTCGCGGTGGCGGATTGCTTTGACGCCCTGACCTCCGCCCGCCCCTACAAACCGGCCTGGCCCGTGGCACGGGTCGTCAAGACCATCCAGGAGGAGAGTGGAACCCACTTTGAACCCCGCCTGGTCGAGGCCTTTGTGGCCATTCTGCCCGATCTGCTCGCCATCAAGGCGCAACATTCAGACGGAGAAAACGGATGAACAAAACACCCCACATTCTGGTCGTCGATGATGAACCGGACAACCGTATCATTCTGGAAAATTATCTCAGGGATGCCCACTATGAGGTGGAGAGTGCCCGGCATGGCGAACAGGCCTGGTATATGCTGATCGCCAATCCCGCACACTATGATATTGTCCTGATGGACTGGATGATGCCGGGTCAGAGTGGGCTGGAAATTTTGCAGCAGATGCAACAACACCCCCAGTTGCGCCATATTCAGGTGATCATGCAGACGGCGCGGGCGCGGGTCGAAGAGATCAGAAAGGGATTGATGCGGGGGCCTGGTATTATTTGACCAAGCCTTTCGACGAAGAGACCCTGCTGGCGATTGTCAAAACGGCGTGGACGGATCGTCGCAACTATCTGGATATGCAGTTGGCCGTTCGCAGCCAACCCGCACGCGCCGGGGGTGAAACCCGTTTTGTCCTGCGCACCCTGGCAGAGGCCAAAAATGTGGCGGCCCTGTTGGCCAAACTCTGCCATGATCCCGAAAGGCGGGGGCTGGGCTTTCTGGAAATCCTGTTGAACGCCATTGAACATGGCAATCTGGGGATCACCTATGAGGAAAAGGGCCGTCTCCTCGCGGAGGGGATGTGGGAGGCGGAGGTGAACCATCGTTTGGCGTTGCCGGAATACCGGCAGAAAATGGTGGAAATTCTGTTCGAAGAGGGGGAGAAGGGGGTCCGTTTTTTGATCAAGGATCAGGGACGGGGATTTGACTGGCAAAAATATGTCGTCTTCGATCCCCGGCGCGTCACCCATACCCATGGGCGCGGTATCGCCATGGCCAAATATGTGAGTTTTGACCATCTGGAATACCGGGGCAAGGGGAATGAGGTTTTTCTCTTTGTGGAGAAAAAATGTTAAGGAGAGGCCAGCCATGCACGTTCCAGAGATTCCGTTCAACGAGGCACAGCGTCTGCGGGTGTTGCAGTCACTGAATATTCTGGATACACCACCAGAAGAGCGGTTTGATCGCCTGACGCGGATTACCCGGCATCTCCTCCAGACTCCCATCGTGCTGATCAGTCTGATCGATGAAAAACGGCAGTGGTTCAAGTCGCGCCAGGGGTTGGAGGCCACGGAGACCCCCAGGGAGATCTCTTTTTGCGGCCATGCCATCCATGGTTCGGAGATCCTGTGTGTCCCCGATGCATCAGCCGATCCCCGTTTTGCCGACAATCCCCTGGTGACGCACAACCCCCACATCCGCTTTTATGCCGGCGCGCCCCTGGAAATCGAGGCGGGGCAGCGGGTCGGTACCCTGTGTATCATCGCCTCCGAGCCTCGGCAGTTGACTGCAGCCGAGGCGGTGGTGCTCCAGGATTTGGCCCAGTGTGTGGTGGCGGAACTGCGAGCCGACTCGGTGCTGAGAGTGGCGCAACAGTTGAAGGATCTGGAAGAGTATCTCCACGTCATGCTCCAGACGCTGGTCAACGGGGTGGTCGTCATCGATGCCCAGGGCACCATCCAGACCATCAATCCGGCCGTTGAGCGGATTTTCGGTTATACATTGTCCGAGTTGCAGGGGCAAAACGTCAAAATGCTCATGCCGGAACCGTATCACAGTGCCCATGACGGTTATCTGCACCACTATCTGTCCGGCGGTCCGGCCCAGGTGATCGGCCTGGGGCGGGAGGTGATGGGGCGACGCCAGGATGGCAGCACCTTTCCCATGGAACTGGCGGTGGGCGAGATGCGGGTGGGCGAGGCCCGGATGTTTGTGGGCATTGTCACGGATATCACGCTCCGCAAAACGGCGGAAGAGGCCATTGCCCAGAAAAACCGGGAACTGCTGGCCCTGAATCAACTCAAGAATCAATTCCTGGGCATGGCCGCCCATGACCTGCGCAATCCCCTCTCTGCCCTCCAGGGGATCAGCACCCTGCTCCTGGAGGCACCGCTGTTGCAGGAGTCGGTCAAACGGGAATTTTTGACCAATATTCAAAGTGCCAGTGAGCAGATGCTCGCCCTGGTCAATGATTTGCTGGATGTCTCGGTGATCGAGAGCGGCCATTTTGTGTTGAAGCGGCGGTCGGGGAGTCTCGCCCGGTTGGTGGCGGAACGGGTGCGGCTGGCCCGGTTTACCGCCCAGACCAAGGGAATGACCATTGAATATGCGGACAATCTCCTGGCCTTTGCCGCCTTTGACGCCGACCGTCTGGCCCAGGTGGTGGACAATGTGCTCTCCAACGCCATCAAATTTGCACCCGCCGGCAGTCGGGTATGGGTCGAGTTGATGGATGAGCCGGACCACGTGGGCTTTGCCGTTACCGACCAGGGGCCGGGCATATCCGCCGCCGACCGGGAGCGGTTGTTCGCGCCGTTTCAACGGTTGCGCAATCGACCCACCGGGGGCGAAAAAAGCACCGGACTGGGGTTGGCCATCAGCCACAAGATGGTCACCGCCCATGGCGGTTCCATTCGGGTGGAGGGGGTGCCGGGGGGCGGCAGTCGGTTTATTGTCACCCTGCCCCGGGTTTGACTGGGTATTTGCGGATGGCATGCGGCGTGCGGCGTGCGGCCATCTGTCATTGTGCGCAGTATAGTGCAGCGCGTTGTTGCATGGCCTCCTGGTGGATGTTATACTTTTATACAATACATCCATTAACTGGAAGCCCACATGCACACATGCACACTGCGCAAGGTCGGCGGTTCAACCATGATAGCCGTGCCTCCATCACTCCTGGACACCCTGAACCAGCTTTTGACCCTGTGTGACACCACGGAATCCCCTTCACCGGAAGAGCAGGAATGGCTCGATGCACCGGTCACCGGGAGGGAGCTTTTGTGACGGCTGAACGCTGGAAATGGGTTCCTCCTGCCATCATGGAAGAGGTTCTGGCCCGACTGGCCACCCTCTGCTCGACGGCATGACAATGGATTATGGCTGTCCCGCCCGTCCCAGACGCACCCGCACGGCCTCTTCCTGATCCATCTCTTCCAGACGGATATCCATCTCATGGATGGTCTCGTCCAACTCCGGCAGCAAGACATTTTCCAGGGCGCGGGCGCGGCGTTCCGTCCGTTTGTATTCGGCCAACAGGCGATGCACATTGCCGGACCAGGCCGCCAGCTCTGTGCTGAGGGTCAACAGATGCACAAACGCCTGTTGGCAAACGGTGACCTCCGGGGAACGGCCCAACGCCTCGTCCCGCTGTGGTGCCGGTTGTCCCCGCTCCAGGACCAGCCGGTCAACGAGAAAAACCCCAAAAAAACGCCGGGTCTCCTGCCGAATCACCGCCTGTTCATCCACCGGGGCCACCTGCACCTGCAACCCCTGCAACCCGTGTCGGAGCAGAGCCTGTTGCAGGGCGGCGACCGCCTCCTGGTGCGCCTGCAACCAGCGATCCCGCTCCCGCTGGTAGTGGGCAAACTGCCGAGCCATCTCGGCGGCCAGCAACAGCCGCTTTTCGTCGAGAAAACGAAACCCCTCGCCCATGACCTGGCGTTCTTCCCGTGCCCCCAGCAGGGCAGAGCGGGTGGGGGTGCTCTCCATCACGCCGACTCGCCATCGGCATGGATATGCGCGGCAATCTGCGCATCACTCAATCGGGACAACTCGGAGAGGGGCAGCAGGCGCAAGAGTGCCCAACCCACGGCCATGCTCTCATCCAGGGTGCGTGGACGATCCTGGTGGATAAAACGCCGCTCAAACTGCTGGCCAAAGGTGAGCATCACCCGATCCTCTGGCGTCAGGCCATCACTGCCCACCACGTTGGCCAGGAGACGAACCTGGGTGGCATGGGCATAGGCGGCATAGAGTTGATTGGCCAGGGCCGGATGGTCCGCATGGGTGAAACCCGACCCGATTCCATCCTTCATGAGGCGCGACAGACTGGGCAAAACCCCCACCGGCGGATAAATTCCCTCCCGGTCCAGGCTCCGATTGAGGGTGATTTGACCTTCGGTAAGAGATCCAGTCAAATCGGGAATGGGATGGCTGTTGTCATCGGAGGGCATGGTGAGGATCGGCAATTGGGTCAGGGTTCCGGATTTGCCTTGCAGGCTGCCCGCCCGCTCGTACAGGGTGGCCAGATCGGAATAGAGATAGCCCGGATACCCCTTGCGGCCGGGAATCTCTCCGTGGCTGGCGGAGACCTCGCGCAGGGCCTCGCAATAATTGGTAAAATCGGTAATGATGACGAGCACATGCCGTCCTTCGACAAAGGCCAGATATTCGGCGGCGGTGAGGGCAAACCGGGGTGCCAGCAGGCGTTGGGTGCTGGAATCGGAGGCCAGGTTGAGAAAAAGCGCAGTGCGGCCCAGGGCACCGCTCTCTTCCAGGGTGCGGCGGAAAAATTCGGCGGTTTCAAACGGCACCCCGATCCCGGCGAAGACGATGGCGAAGGGGGCGACCTCCCCGGTTGTGCCATCGGTGTGGCGGAGACGGGCATGGAGGGCAATTTCGATGGCCAGACGATTGTGCGGCAGACCGCCGCCGGAAAAGATGGGCAATTTTTGGCCCCGCACCAGGCTGTTGAGCAGATCGATGGTGGAGATGCCGGTTTCGATAAAATCTTCCGGTTTTTTGCGCCGCATGGGGTTCATGATGGCCCCATCCACCGCCATGCGGGTGCAGGCCGGGATGGGGGGACCGCCGTCCATCACCCGTCCGACGCCATCAAAGACCCGGCCCAGGATGCCCGGCCCCAGGGAGAAGGAGATCGGCTCGCCAAAAAAGCGGATGCGGGTTCCCGTCAGACCCAAACCGGTGGTGGACTCCAAAATTTCAATGGTCATGAAATCGTCGTCCAATGCGGCGATGCGGCCCAGGCGGGGCAGACCATCGGCACCGGTCACCTCGACGGCCTCGTTCAACCCCACATCCACCCGTCGGTGGGCAAACAGCAGAGGGCCGTCAATTCGGGTGGTGGCATCGGTCAGTGACAGGTTGGCGTGGATCATCCCCGGTTTCCTTGATGTGTGTGTGTCAGACGTGTGTCAGACGGTTTTGCTTCTATGCTGTCGGTTTTACAGACCTTGCCATTGGCAAAAAGTCGTCATGGCTGGTCCGAAAACAGGCTTTCCAGCGTGGGGGCATCCAGGATGCGGAGGGTCCAGGCCTCCAGGGCAGACGATTCCGCCTGGGCCATTTTATCGCTGGCCCAGGCAGGCACCGATCCAAAGCGGCGTTGCAGTTGGCGTGTCAGAACGGCAATCTCGCCTCTTTGCTGACCAATCTGCTCCCCTTCCTGTCGTCCTTCCTGTCGTCCTTCCTGTCGTCCTTCCTGTCGTCCTTCCCATTTGCCAATGCCATAGGTGGATTCCACCATGCTGGCCTGATAGTGCAGGTCATCCTTGTACCGTTCATAGGAGTGCCGTTCCGGTTCGGGCAGTTTCATTATGTCCAGTTGTTCCTTGGCTTTTACGAGGCCACGAGCGGTAAAACCTTCCCGAATCTCCTCATTCTTGAGAAAATAGATCCATTCATCCAGGGTGTCCCGCGCGACATCGTTGAAGCGGTTCACCTTGATCAGATAATATTCCGGGAAGAGGGCCGTCACCGACTCCCGGTGAAACAGTGCCCGCTGTCCGGCACTGAGATGCAACTCATCGTGGGTATGCAATCCCCTGAAGGTGGTGGTTCCCCGGTAGATATAGTCGGTCCCCTCTCCCAGGTCGAAATACAAAATGCTGACCGAAATCACCTTGACCAGATGGGAATAGGGTTCCCCTTCGGCCAGATGTTCGGTGACCACCTTGGCCGTGCCGTACAGCAGACGCTGGAGATAGTCCAACTCCCGTTCATACTGCAGTTCAATGAGGATCAACTCGCCCTGGCCATTTTTTACCTTGAGATCCACCCGGTTGTATTTATCGTGTCGCGCATCCTGATTGCTCTCCCCGTCCAGAATCTCCAGGATGTGCACCTCGTCATGGAGCAGTTCACTCAAAAAACCCTCCAAAATCTCAAAGTTGGCCTTGCTGCGCAAAAGCCGTTTCAGTGCCCAATCAAAGCTGATCAACTGGCGTTGTTTCATATTCCTGGAACCCCTTCGCAAAACATCATGCCGTCCGCGTGGCTCGACCCGTCAACCCATCCTGAAGGCTTTGTCCACGTGTAGAAATGAACAAAACGAGCCTCAATATGTCTCTTTTGTGTTGTAAACCCCATCTTTCCAGCCTGAAATCAGTATGAAACATCATAAAACTCTGAAATATTTTATCCTCGCTGACCAAAACAGCACCCGCCGCGATGGACGAACTGGCGATCATTAAATCGATGCTGTGACGTTTAATGGCGTTTTTATCGATACCAGTATTGTTTCTAAAATGTGCCTTAAGTTGTCCATAAATGGCTGAACCTTCCAGACTGAGTGGAATGACGGAAAACAGATCAAGAACGGTTTTTCGCGTTCGCATCAGTCCATCCGACAGATCCTTGTCCGCCGTATGGATGGCATATTCGTATTCATACAGAGAAAGAATCGATACGCAAACAACGTCATCCTGCTCAAGAGACCGTATATTCTTCAATACATTCTCATGCAATGGAGAAAGAGGATCTGCGAGATGGGAAATAATATTGGTATCCAACAAGTATGTTGTCATTTTGCATCCATGTTATATATACCGCTCCCGGAATTCCTGGAACAGCCGATTCACATCTTCCGACTTTCCCTTTAAACTGTGTTCAGTTGCGAACCGGTCAGCAATCCATTCCCATTTGTCTGGATGGGGCTTGTCCTGGGTGTTTTCCCTCTTTTTTATTATCAAGGTAAAGGTCGAATCAAGCGTGTCTTTGATTTGTCCGCTCCATTGGGGCGGAATATCCGTTCCATTGACATTTTCTATAACAACTGTGGCCATATTCATCTCTCCCGTTCTACTGTATGACTCGACCCGTCAACCCATCCTGAAGGCCTTTTCCATGTTTTCTTCCAAGGCGGAAAAGGCCTCCATCTCCGTGTCGTCCATCTCTTCCCCCATCCGTTGCAGACGACGCAACAGTGGAAAGGCCTGGATCTGCTCTACCGTCATGCCGTCGGCCACCGCCTTTTCCGCCAGATCCATGAACCGGTCCAACAATCCCATCATGCGGTTCTGCTTGTGCGGGGAGGCCGAGCGATCCTTGGTGGAAAAGGCCGATTGGCGTAAGAAGGCCTCGTTGATCAGCCCGGCGACCAACAGGGTCAATTGTTGCTGGGGGGGCATGGCATCCTTGCCCAGGATCATGGCCATCCGTTCCAGCCGGGCCTGTTCCTCCAGCACGGTGAGAAATCGCCGCCGCTGGGCCGCCCAGTTGGGATTGCCCTGGGCATGCCACCACTGGGCCAGCACCACGGCATCCTCGGAATAGGAGGTGAGCGGATCCAGGGCCGGATAAAAACGGGCCTGGGCACGCTTGCGGTCCAAGGCCCAAAAATTGCGGACATACCGCTTGGTGTGGGTGGTGACCGGCTCGGAAAAATCGCTGGACGGGGGCGAGATCGCGCCAATAATGGTCAC
>CAIWLA010000124.1 GCA_903913345.1 uncultured Magnetococcales bacterium
ATCTCTTGCCGAGGTGAGAGAACGTATGAATCAGCAGGGGGTATCTTGCAATCTCCTGCTTAAACATGGAATCCATCCTCACAAGGAGATTATCAACACGGCGGTCGAAATCAATGCTGATTTAGTGGTGGTGGGGCGTCGTGGGCGTCGTGGTTTGGCGCGTCTGATGCTCGGTGATGCCACGGCACGCATCGTGGCTCAATCCCCTCGCGATGTATTGGTGGTTCCAAAGGCTGTAGACTCTCTTTGGAAATCCACCATTTTATTGGCCACCGATGGTTCCCAATACAGTACCCGGGCAGGCATGGCGGCAACCATTCTTGCCAAAGAGGCATGCTTGCCCCTGCGGATCATCTCAGTGGTTGATAGCAGAGACAACGATGTTCAACTCGAGACCGCGAGTATGGCAGTAGAACAAGCGGTTTCTCACGCCAAAGAGGCAGGAGTCAGTGTGCGGGGTGCGGTACTGAATGGCCACCAACCAGCCGATATGATTGCCGATGAGGCCCATAAAGTAGATGCCGGGTTGGTGGTGGGCGGAAGCCATGGTCGCACTGGTCTGGGACGCGTATTCATTGGAAGCGTCATGGAACGACTGCTTGCCAAGGTATCCTGTCCAGTCTTGGTTGTCAAAAATGGATAACGGGAATAGAGACGATATCTTGAGCGCGCAACAACAGTCTCTATGGTCGAAACGAGGCGTTACATCCGTTGCCGAGATGAATGAGCCATTGATAGGCACCATTTTGGTTGTCGACGACGACCCGGCGTCTTTGAATTTTCTTGCTGGGATTCTCCAAGTCAAGGGTCACACTGTGCGCCTCGCTCAGACTGCTCAAACAGCCCTTGCCACCTGCCGAGCGACACCACCTGATCTGGTTTTGTTGGACGTAAAACTGCCGGACATGGACGGATTCGAGGTCTGTCGCCAATTGCAGGCCATGGATTTGGTCATCAAAGTCCCGGTGATTTTTATCAGTGGTCTGACCGACACCGCCGACAAGGTCAAAGGGTTTAAGGTCGGCGGGGTGGACTTTATCAACAAACCGTTTGCGGTAGAGGAAGTGCTGGTGCGGGTAGAGACCCACTTGGTGCTGAGCCGGTCGCTGCACGATACGGAGGAGAAAAACGCCGAACTGGCACAGGAAATCGAATACCGAAAGCAGCATGAGAAGGAGGCATTAACTCAGCAGAAAATCTTTATCGAAACCGTTCTGGACAATATCCAGGATGGGGTCGTGGCCTGCGACGAAAACGGTGTGCTCTCCCTCTTTAATCAGGCAATCCGTGCCATGCACAGCATCGAGGAGAAACCATTACCACCCGATCAATGGGCCGACCACTACGATCTTTACCTGGCCGACGGCATTACCCCCATGCCAATGGGGGATAATCCCCTGTTCCGGGCCTTTTCAGGCCAGTTAATAAACAACCAGGAGATGGTTGTTGTTTCCAAAACCGGCGACAAGCGCACCCTGCTGGCCTCCGGTCGGGCCATGTACGATGCCTCGGGGAAAAAACTGGGGGCCATGGTTTCCACGCACGACATCACCGAACAAAAACAAACGGAAGATGCCCTCCGACTCAGTGAAGCCCGCTTTCGGAGTGCCTTCGAGAATGCCGCCCACGGCATGGCCATGGTTTCTCCCGAAGGCCGGTGGCTCAAGGTCAATCGGGCACTGTGTGCCATCCTCGGTTATGAGGAGAAAGAACTTCTGGCCATTGACTTCCAGACCATCACCCATCCTGATGATCTGGAAACAAACAAAGATTATATGCGCCAATTGTTGGCAGGGACCATCGCAACCTTCCAGTTGGGAAAACGTTATTTGCACAAGGATGGCCACATTGTCTGGGTGCTGATGAGTGTCTCCATGGTCCGAGATGATGGCGGTCTTCCCCTCCATTTTGTGACGCAGATCCTGGACATCAGTGCCCGAAGAATCGCCGAGACGGAACTCCTGGCCGCCAAAAACCAGTTGGAGCTTCAGGTCGGGTGTATCAACCGCATCCAAAGCCTGTTTATTGAGGATTCCGATCCCGACCAGGTTTTCGAAACGCTTCTCCTGGAGATCCTGAGGCTGACCGGTAGTGTTCGTGGCTTCATTTCCAAAATCAAGCAGAATGGGCAAGGCGTTGCCCAGATGAAAATCCTGGCTGCCATCGACACGGATGAGGATGGGACAATCCAGCGGCGCGGTGCTACCGATGCCGTCACCAACCTGTATTTGACCGAGATACACGACTCTTGTGCCGACCCCGTTCTGGGCGGGCAGGCGGTTATCCTGAACAATCCGTCTGCAGATTCCCACTGGTGCGCTTTGTTTGAGGGGCATCCACCGATCCATGCTTTTCTGGGGCTGCCCATCAGACGCGGGGAAAAGGTGGTGGGCATACTGGGGATAGCCGACCGCCCTCACGGTTACGACCCGGCCCTGGTGGAGTATCTGGGGCCGGTGCTTATTGCCTGTGCGCAACTCATGGAGGGATACCGGAATCGCCGAATAAGAGTAGGGGCCGAAGAGTCGCTAAAGAGGGCCAATACCTTATTGATCCAGGAGATCAAGGAGCGAGAACAAGCTCAGGCAGAGTTGCAACGGGAGCGTGACAAACTTCGGGAAATTACCGCCAACCTGGGCGAGGGTTTGTATGTGATCGATCAGACCTGGCAGATCACCTTCATTAACCCCACTGCCTTGCGTATCTTGGGGTGGCGGGAAGAAGAGGTGCTGGGGCAGTCCCCCCATTCCCTGTTTCACCACACCCATATCAATGGTTCTCCCCATCTCCCTGTGAACTGTTTTCTGTATCAGGTATTTGATCTGGGCAAGACGGTTACTTCGGATGATGAGTGGTTTATACGTCGGGATGGGAGTGGCTTCCCGGTGGCCATGATTGCCTCGCCCATCCACCGCGAGGGAGAAGTTTGCGGGGCAGTGGTCTCTTTCCGGGACATCACCGCGCGCAAACGGATAGAGCAGGCTCTGGCTCGCTCCGAAGCCCACTTCCGTACCTTGTTCGAATCTTCCAATGACGCGGTGATGTTGCTGGACGAGAAAGGATTTTTCGACTGCAACGCCGCCACCTTGACCCTTTTCGGTTGCGCTCACCGGGAGGCGTTCTGCCGCTTGCACCCCGCCGACATCTCCCCACCTTTACAACCCCAAGGGGAAGATTCATTCAGCCTGGCCAATCAGTGTATTGCCACAGCATTGGCTCAAGGTTCCAACCGTTTCGATTGGATGCACCGATCTACCGATGGGCGCAACTTTCCCGCTGAAGTGCTCCTCAGCACCGTGGTTCTGGAGGGCAGAAAGGCTCTCCTGGCCGTCGTGCGGGATATAACCGAACGCAAGGAGGCGGAAGCAAACCTTCTTTTGGCCAAGAAGGAGGCTGAGACAGCCAATCAGGCCAAAGCCGCTTTTCTCGCCACCATGAGTCATGAAATTCGCACGCCCATGAACGGTTTGCTGGGGATGGCCGATCTGGTCCTGAGAACACCCTTGACGGAGCAGCAACGCCATTATATCCAGACCATCCATCGCTCCGGACGCACCCTGCTGCGCATCATCAATGACATTCTGGATCTTTCCAAGATCCAAGCCGGTCAGATGACGCTGGAATTGTTGCGGTTTGACCTGGACGAAATCATTCATGACGTGCTCGACCTGTTTTCGGAACGCGCCAAAAGCAAGGGGGTGGCCATTCATTCCCGGATAGCCGACGCAACCCCCCTCCACCTCTTGGGGGATCCCCACCGACTGAGCCAGATACTGTTCAACCTGATGGGCAATGCCAGCAAATTTACCGAGGAGGGATCCATCAGCCTGACGGTGAAGGTCATGGAGAAACGAGAGGTGGACGTCCTGCTGCGATTCCAGGTGACCGACACGGGTATTGGTATCTCTCCCGAGTACAAGCAACGGATGTTTCAGGCGTTTTCCCAGGAAG
>CAIWLA010000125.1 GCA_903913345.1 uncultured Magnetococcales bacterium
CATGGCAGATCATCCAGAGGATGCGATGGCCCAGTTGTCCCGTTGGGTAGAGGATAGCCAGCCGCTAGCGATCGGCGAGATCGGTCTGGACGCGATGGCCCCGGTGGCCACCCATCCGCGCCAGCGGAGGTTGTTTGAGGGGCAGGTGGATCTGGCCCGTCAGGCCCATTTGCCGATTCTGCTCCATGTGCGCCGTTGCCATGATCCGGTGCTCGACTGTTTGCGGCGGACCGCCTTTCCGTATGGTGGCATTGTCCATGCGTTCAATGGGACGGTCTCCCAGGCCCATCGTTATCTGGATCGGGGTTTTCGGTTGGGGATGGGGGGGGTGATGACCCATGATCGGGCGGTGCGTATCCGCCAGATGGTCAGTCTGTTGCCGGAAGAGGCATTGGTATTGGAGAGTGATGCCCCCGATTTGCCGCCCGCCGGTCATCAGGGGGAGCGCAACGAGCCGTGTCATCTGCCCCTGGTGGTGCAGGCCTTGGCGGATCTGCGCCGGGTTTCCGAGGATCATATCATGGCCAGCACCCGTCGGAATGCCCGGCGGGTGCTGGGTTTGCCAGACAAGGATTGAATCGATGCCGCTGGAAACAGAGACCGGGACGGGACTGACCGCCCGCACCCGGATTTTGGTCGGGGATGCCGGGATTGTGCGGCTGCAAGAGGCCCATGTCTTTCTGGCCGGTTTGGGTGGGGTGGGCAGTTTTGCCGCCGAGGCCCTGGGCCGGGCGGGGGTTGGCCGTTTGACCCTGGTGGACGACGATGTGGTCTCCCCCTCCAATCTGAATCGGCAATTGCCCGCCACCGAGGCGACCATGGGACAAAAGAAGGGGGCGGTCATGCGGGACCGGTTGGCGGACATCAATCCCCGTTGTCAACTGGAATGGATCGACCACTTTTTGACCCCGGAGACCATTCCCGCCCTGTTGGATCGCACGGCACCCGATTGGGTGATCGATGCCATTGATTCGCTCAACTGCAAGGTGGCCCTGATTCTGGAGTCCCGGTTGCGGGGTTATCCGGTGGCCAGCAGCATGGGGGCGGGGGGACGGCTGGATCCCACCCGCATTGTGGTTGGGGATCTGATGGATACATCGGGTTGCCCCCTGGCCAGGGAGGTACGGGTTCGACTGCGCCGACGGGGATGTGGACGGGGGGTTGTGGCCGTCTGGTCCACCGAGCTGCCCCTCCCCCACGCCCCCATGGCGGAGACGGGCCAGGGGCGTGGCCGGGTGGTCAATGGCACCATCAGTTATCTGCCCGCCCTCTTTGGTATCACCCTGGCCGGTGTGGTCATCCGTGCCCTGTTGCAGCCCGGAAAGGAATAGATCTCTGAGACCATTCCTTGCAGACGCCATCCCTTTCGGGGGAATATACCGGCTCGTGATGCGCCTGTTGCCTGGATACGGAACAGGCCAAAAACGGACATTTTTATAGAGGGGCCAGAGAGGATCGACCACGATGGCATCTATCATAAACTGTACTCCAACCCGCACATGATGGCGGATTTGGTGCGGCAGTTTGTGACCGAGCCGTGGGTGGACGATCTGGACTTTTCTGGCATGGAGCCAGTCAAGACCAAATTTCATCTCCCAGGACTGCCCAAGCGTGAAAGCGATCTCATCTGGCGGATTCCGATCAGGGGAGGAGAGGATCTCTATCTGCTGGTTTTGCTGGAGTTTCAGTCTGAGGTAGACCGCTGGATGGTGCTGCGGGTTGTCGCCTATACCTGCCTGCTCTGGTTGCAACTGCTGGCTGAAAAACGCCTTCCAGCCCAAGGCCCGCTACCGCCAGTGGTTCCAGTCGTACTCTACAATGGCCCGTCTCCATGGTTGATGCCAGTCAGTCTGCGCGAACTGGTCGGTCTTCCAGACGACTCTCCGTTGTGGAAATTTCAGCCGGACGGGACTTTTTTCTTGATTGACGAGAGCCGGTATGCCAAAGAGGTACTCGAAGCACGTGATTCCCTGTCGGCACTGGTATTCCAGCTTGAGCAGTGCAAAAATCCAGAGGATCTGTCAGAGTTGCTGTCCAGGATGATCGCCTGGCTGGAACGGTGGCCGGAGTTTGCCGATCTCAAGCCGGTACTGGCCGAGATGTTCAAGAATGCCGTGTCAACCCTGACCGGGGATTCGTCGATTCTATCGAAAACCCTTGGATTGTTGGAGGTGAATGCCATGTTGCAGACCAACATAGAAACCTGGAAACAGACAAAGAGATTGGAGTGGATGCAGGAAGGCCGCCGAGAAGGTCGCCAGGAAGGCCGCCAGGAGGGCCGCCAGGAGGGCGAGGCCAAAATCCTGATAC
>CAIWLA010000126.1 GCA_903913345.1 uncultured Magnetococcales bacterium
CTCGGCCCCGCACCATCCCTTCAAGGTTCCAGCGCCGACCCCTCGCAAAATTATTCCGTTTTCGATGGATTTCCTGGAGACCATCCTAAACGTGGCAGACGACATGTATCGCAATGACAATACTGTCGCCATTGCCATCCGCGCCCTAGCTCTGCTCGGACTGGGTGTCAATGATGCTGCGAATTTCAGCCTGGAAAGGGTCGACTTCAAGAACTGGGAATACACCCAGGATGACGCCGCCGGGCGTCTGCGCGTGATCCCGATTCCTATCAATATGCGCGCCCAGCTTGGCAAGGCCCGTCATCTTCAGTCCAACGGTGGCACCCACAAACCTAAGGGGCCCGCCTGGATCTCGTGTCATAGCATCCGCGTCATCGTCCACCGCATCGGCCTCAAGTGTGGTCTCCCTGATCTCACTCCGGTTCAAATCACGCATACCTGTGTTTTTGGGTGAAACCATGACGACCTACGATTCTCCCCAACCTAATACTCCTCGCGGGATCACCCCTGGGCCTGCCTCCGCTCTTCTCCTGAATCTGAACGAAGCGTCTAACCTCCTTCGTAGTCTTGAGGAGTCGAGCGACTCGAACCCCATGACCAGCTTTGTTCTCGACCTTGTTCTTTCTTCAGGCCTCCGTCGAAGGCACTTGCTCTCTCTCCGGCTTGAGGACATCGGTAGCGAGGCGATCAGTCTTTCACGAGGTCTTGGCGAAAGGGTTCTCCTACCCTGTTCACCCATCCTGCTTGGGAAAATCAAGAGCTATCGGGGTGCCCAGTCTAAGGGGCCTCTGCTCCGCTGCCCCGGGCAGCTTGATAGTTGCCTGCGAAACATACGGAAGGCTGCTCTGTTGCTTGGCATCCAGAAGCCCATCACCTGGAGCAATCTTCGCAAGGCCTATTTTGGAATTTTGATTAGGAGTGGGGCCTCTATTGGGATCGTTCGAGCTATAGCTGATGCAACCACGTCCCGTATGCCTATCAAGCGCCTCCTAACCTACCTTGATCCGGAATAGGGTCTTGAGGTTGCCACTAGGTCATGGATGCAACGACATAGCAGGCTCTGATTCCCATTCCCCAAGTCATCACGCCCGCTGTTGCGGGCGTTTTGCTTGTGTCTCGATGGTCATTGAAACCAGGGCCAGCCTTGGCAACCTCTCCAGTAGGCTTCATGCTCCGGTTCGTTCTTCCTGGGCTATTGGCTGTCCCTGAACCCTCATGCCTTTCTGGCCCACAGGGACCTGTTCCCAGGGGGCCGCCCCCTATCGGCCTGGGCCCCCCCAATGAGTGACTAGTGGCCCGGTCTTGACCAGTGCCGAGGGACCGCAAGCACCGGATTCCAACCGGGAATTGTGGGACATCCCGACCTCAGCGGGCCCCCAGGGCTGGGGGGAGGTGGCCCGCAGGCGACCCACCCTTATGGGAGGGGCGTTGAACAAAGAAAAAGCCACCCCACGGGGTGGCTCTGACTTCCTGGTGTTGGGTTGTTGTGCTTTTTGTGTGAATCACGAATCGGGTCTTGTTGTTAACTCATCCCGAATCAGTTTGATTTTTGGTCGGGGCGAGAGGATTCGAACCTCCGACCCTCTGCTCCCAAAGCAGATGCGCGACCAGGCTGCGCCACGCCCCGATGGATTCAGTCTACAGCCACTTGGCTCTGATCGCGACGCCCCGAATGGAC
>CAIWLA010000127.1 GCA_903913345.1 uncultured Magnetococcales bacterium
GGCCAGAAAATCCAGAATCACCCGATCCTTGCCAAACTTGCCCTGATCCTGACGCAAAATCATCCCAGGATCATCACCAAAAGATTCAAAACTGTAATGCAATAATTCGTCTTCCTGAATGACATCCTCTACCAGATAAATCTCCCGCTCCTCATCATACCAGTCTTCCAACTTGAAATGACGCAAACCATCCAACTTGGTGAGGATCACCTCCGTATCACCAAACTCCAACGTCACACTCTGTCCCGGCGCAATCTTGGCTATCTCTATACTCTCCACGGCACATGACCTCCCCGAACCATTGATTAAAATGCCAATACATCACCCATATCATACAATCCAGGGGGACGGCCAGATACCCATATCGCCGCCCGAACCGCTCCCTTCGCAAATGTCATGCGGCTCGCCGCCCGATGGGTGATCTCCAACCGCTCCCCATCCCCCGCAAACAATACCGTATGATCACCCACAATGTCTCCACCACGAATCGTCGAAAAACCAATGGTGCGCCGATCCCGCTCCCCCGTTACACCCTCCCGACCATACACCGCCACCGCATCCAAATCCCGCCCAATCGCCTCGGCAATGGCCCGTCCCAAACCCAACGCCGTCCCGGAGGGCGCATCCACCTTGTGCCGATGATGCGCCTCTATAATCTCAATATCATACGACTCTTCCAAAACCCGCGCCACATCCGCCACAACACGAAACATCAAATTGACCCCAATACTGAAATTGGGCGCGAAAACAATGGGAATCCGCTGTGCCGCCTCGGCAATACGCGCCCGGCCCGCCGCATCAAACCCAGTGGTGCCAATCACCAAAGGCGATCCAACCGCCACCGCCGCACCCAAATGAGACAACGTCGCCTTCGGTTGTGTAAAATCAATCACCACCCGATCCGGCGCGAACAACTGGGCAGAATGGCCCATGATGGCCACACCCAATCGCCCAACACCCGCCACCTCCCCCGCATCCTGGCCAATCCACTCGGAATCCGACCGCTCACTGGCCGCCACCAGACGACACTGACCCTGGGCAGACTGAACCGCCTGCACCAACATGCGGCCCATCCGCCCGCCCACACCAATGACACCGATGGACCTCACATCCATACCCACTCCCCTACCCCATTCGGCGCGAACATAACCGATCAACCCGCCATTTTATCAAGAAAATCCTTCACCTTGCCCATGAACGAGTTGGATTCCGGCTGGGATTCCGAGTCGGAACAGGCCGCAAACTCCTCCAACAACTCCTTCTGCCGCTTGCTGAGATTGACCGGCGTCTCCAACCGAACCTCAACGATCAAATCCCCATACACCCCCGGACGATTCACATGAGGCAACCCCTTGCCCCGCAACGCCAATCGCCGCCCGGTCTGCGTACCCGGCGGCAATGTCACCCGCGCCCGACCACTGAGGGTCGGAACCTCCAAACGACCACCCAACGCCGCTTGCGCAAAGGTGATCGGTACATGACACAATAAATCCGAATCATACCGCTCGAACATCGGGTGCGGGGCCACATCGATGACGATAAACAGATCACCGTTCGTCGCACCCCGCAAACCCGCACCACCCTCACCAGTCAGACGAATCCGATTGCCCGTATCCACCCCCGCTGGAATCTTCACCGTCAGGGTCTTCTCCGAGCGCACCCGACCCTGCCCCTGACACGGTACACAGGGATTGCGAATAATCCGCCCCTGCCCACGACAGGTTGGACAGGTCCGCGCCACCGAAAAGAAACCCTGCTGCGTGCGGACCTGTCCCGCCCCGCCACAGGTCGAACAGTTCTCCGGCCCCGAACCAGACTTGGCACCACTGCCACCGCAGGTGGCACAGATAATAATGGTCGGAATCCGAATCCGCTCCTCCGAGCCATTCATGACCGTCTCCAGCGTCACCGTCAGATCATAGCGGAAATCCTCTCCCCGCTGCGCCCCGCCTGCACTACGCTGGCCACGTCCGCCACCACCGCCACCAAAAATGTCGCCAAAAAACTCCTCAAAGATATCCCCAAACCCGCCACCAAAACCACCGGGATCGCCGGCCCCCCCTCCCGGACCCCCCTGACCCAGCCCCGCATGGCCGTACTGATCATAAATGGCGCGCTTTTTGGGATCCTTGAGAACCTCATACGCCGCATTGACCTCCTTGAATTTGGACTCAGCTCCCTTGTCATCCGGATTTCTATCCGGATGCAGTTCCATCGCCAATTTCCGGTAGGCCTTCTTGACATCGGCCTCCTGAGCGTCCCGACCGACACCTAGAATTTCATAAAGATCTTTGGGCATTTATCTACTTCTTATCGTCCTTGACTTCTTCATACTCGGCATCAACAAAATCATTGGGTTTTTTGGTGCCTCCGCCCGATGGTCCAGAGTCGGCCCCTCCGGGACCGCAACCGCCGGTATCACAACCCGCCGCCCCACCAGCCTCCTTGTAGACCGCCTCGCCCAGTTTCATGGAAACCTCCATCAGGGTCTGCGTCTTTTCGGTAATCTGCTCGGTATTCTCCTGCTCCAGAACCCCCTTCAGATCGGCCACCGCCGCTTCAATCTGACCTTTCAGCGCGCCGTCCACCTTGTCGGCATGTTCCTTCAGCGATTTCTCGGTGGCATAAATCAGCGAATCGGCATGGTTGCGGGCATCAATCAAGGCCCGTTTTTTCCGATCCTCGTCGGCATGTTGTTCCGCTTCCTGCACCATCTTCTTGATTTCACTGTCACTCAGACCACCCGATGCCTGAATGTTGATGGAATGCTCCTTGCCCGTCCCTTTGTCCTTGGCCGAAACATGCACCAAACCATTGGCATCAATATCAAAGGTCACCTCAATCTGCGGAACGCCACGGGGGGCAGGCGGAATACCCACCAGGTCAAACTGACCCAGCAGCTTGTTGTCGCCAAACATCTCCCGCTCCCCCTGCGCCACCCGAATGGTGACCGCCGATTGCTGGTCCGCCGCCGTCGAGAAAATTTGGGATTTTTTGGTGGGAACCGTCGTGTTTTTCTCGATCAGTTTGGTATAAACCCCGCCCAACGTCTCGATACCCAAAGAAAGCGGCGTCACATCCAGCAGCAACACATCCTGGACATCCCCCTTCAACACGCCGCCCTGGATGGCTGCCCCAATGGCCACCACTTCGTCAGGATTGACTCCCTTGTGCGGTTCTTTGCCGAAA
>CAIWLA010000128.1 GCA_903913345.1 uncultured Magnetococcales bacterium
AGAGATCAGAACGATTTGGAGACGCTCAAGACCAGACGGCCATTGTCCTGCCAATCCGTATTCAAATCCCGACCCTTCTTGTCAACCCCGATATAATCGAGTTCTGCCCCAAACCCGGCCGCAAAATCCAGGGCAACGCCCGCGCTGTAGTCACCAAACTGGCTGATACCCAGTCCTGCTCCTGGAATCTTGATATAATCCCCAAAGGCGAGACCGTAATGGCCTTTCAGTGTGGTCTTGACGGATCTCTCACCGGGAATTTCATAGGCGAGTTGGGAATCGACATAGGAAGAGGAAAAGCCGCTCCCCATATTATCATCTGAATAATAATACTTTACCTTCAGACTGGTATTGCTGACCTTCAACCCGGTTCCCATATAATATTCCCGATAGTCGAGGTGATTTGTCTGGTTCGAGAGGGGATTGTGGGATGACAGGGGATAGAGATATTGCAGGATGCCCATATCCACGCTCCAACCGCTTTCCCACTCCTTGGTGTATCCGACGGACGGATCCAGTTCCATGGCGGTATGGTCCCCGTTCTTGAAGTCCACGTTGGAGGCGAACAGGCTCACATAAAACCCGGTTTCATGGTTGGCGTTGAATGTCCCTTGCAGGGCGGGACGATGGTCGCTGGCTGAGATGCCACGCGAGACATAATCGTTCATGGCGGTGAGATTGCCGCTCAGTTCAAAGCCGGCCACCTTGCTCTTTTCCGCCTCCTTCCCCGCCTCCTCCGCGAGCAGTGCCGTGGAAAAGAGGGGAAGAAGCCCCAATGCACACACAGTCAGTATTTTTTTCATCGTCATTCCTTTGTATTTTGAGATTTTCACTGTCCGTCATGGCCCAAACCCGGACGGAACCCTTCGCAGCCCACCGCCTGTCACACAACATCGAAGATGTTCTGTACACTGCTCGCCATTGATCGGCCATTTAAACCCCGCATCGAAGGGGTACCGATGGCGATGGAAACCAGTGCGCAAAACCCCCCGCCGTAAACGGGGTACCAGTCATATCGGATCTTTTGGTTGAATTTTTCCTCCATCAACGGGCGAGGAAGGAGCACTAACGAGGAAGGGCGGTGAGACAAGGGGCGGGAAATCAAGAGGTTTCTGCTGACCAATCACACCAACTCACATCGTGCAGGCTCCGAGACGACCGGGAATATCCACTTGACCTCCTATTGCTGATTGACGGTGCGCGCATGGTCCGCGTTCTTCAGGAAAAAGTCAATCCTCTTTTCACGGTGGAAACCATTTTTTTGGCTCAACAGGGGTCTTGTTCACCCCCACCGGCTTCCCGCCCCCGACGCTGCTCTGCCCGCCCCAGGAAAAGCCTTCGTGCATTTTCTTTTTCTTGAAGACTTGACCTGCGGAGAGAATCCGCTAGAATGTCCTGATTTTACCTGTGTCGGCACCTGCGGCAAGGGGGTGTTGATGGTGTATTCATGTCCTATGGAGAGGTGTTTTTTCATGGCAGTTCGCATTCGTATGCAGCGCAGAGGTTCCAAAAAACGGCCTTTTTATGCAGTAGTTGCCGCCGATTCCAGAATGCCCAGAGACGGTCGTTTCCTGGAAAAATTGGGCACCTACGACCCCCTGAAAGAGAGTGACAACGTTCACCTGGAAATGAGCCGTGTCGATCACTGGATCCATGTCGGCGCGGTGCCGTCCGGGACGGTGGCCAAATTGCTCAAACGGGCGAAAGTGGCCTCCGAGGCGATGGCGGCTGGTGCTTGAACACCACACGCAAGGATTGACTGGCATGACCGGAAGAGCGGGATCCAGCAAACAACCACCCGCATCGGAGACGGAATGGGTCGCCGTTGGACGGTTGCAAGGCCCTTTTGGGGTCAAGGGCTGGGTGCGCATTCTCTCCTTCACCGATCCACCGGAGCACATTTTGACCTTTTCCAACTGGTGGCTCGGCGGGGGACGACAGGCGGTGGCGCACCCGGCAACGGGCGACCTTGAAAAGGTCGTCTTTTTGTCCGGGCAGCGACATGCACGCGGGGTGGTGGTGCAGTTGCAGGGTGTGGAAACACCGGAAGCCGCCCAGGCATTGTCCGGTCTGGATGTCTGGGTTCCCCGCACGGATCTCCCCGAACCGGAAGAAGATATGCACTATTGGGCCGATATGATCGGCTCCCAGGTGATCGAAAACAATGGCCGACTGCTGGGCGTGGTGGACCATCTGTTTGCCACCGGAGCCAACGATGTGTTGGTGATACGAGAACCCGATGGCAAAGAACGGTTGTTGCCGTTTACCCGCGAGGTGATCCAGACAGTGGACACGGCAACCAGGACCATCACCGTTTGCCTGATGTCGGGGATGTAGCCATCCGGTTCTCCATCGTCACCCTGTTCCCGGAGATGTTTTCCGCTTTGCTCGCCCACTCCATTCTGAAACGGGCGGAAGAGCGGGATCTGCTCCAAGTGAGATGGGTGCCGTTGCGGGATTTCGCCGAGGGCCGACACCAACGGGTGGACGATACCCCGTTCGGCGGCGGTCCGGGCATGGTGATCAAGGCGGATGTTCTGGAACGTGCCCTGCAAAGCCTCCAACCCGCCGCCTCGCCGGTCCAGGCGTCCGGGGAGGCCAGGGGCCATGTGGTCTATCTCTCTCCACAGGGCAAGCGGTTCGATCAGGACGATGCCAAACGATTGGCAGGGTTGCCCCATCTCATCCTGGTCTGCGGTCACTATGAGGGGGTGGATGAACGGTTTGTAACGACCTGGGTGGACGAAGAACTCTCGCTGGGGGATTTTGTCCTGACGGGAGGGGAGATTCCCGCCATGGCCGTGCTGGATGCCGTGGCGCGCCTGCTGCCTGGCGTACTGGGTGATGAGGCCAGCTTTACGGATGATTCGTTTTACCATGGTCTGTTGGATCATCCGCAGTTTACCCGACCCGCTGTCTGGAGCCGTTCGGGGGCACCGGAGGTTCGGGTGCCCGCAGTGCTCCTGTCGGGAGACCATGGGATGGTGGCCGCCTGGCGGCGCAGGCAGGCCCTGCTGCGCACCCTGATTCGGCGTCCGGATTGGTTGTCACGGGCCGAACTGACGCGGACAGAACGACGATTGATGGAAATGTTGGCGCAAGATCTGGACACTCTGGAAGATTCGCCACTGGGTATAACCAACAGGACAGTACAGCCGGATAAGGACGATATACAATGAATGAACTCATGCGTTTCCAGGAATCATTGATCCCGCGCAAAATGCCGGATTTCAGTGCCGGCAACACCTTGAAGGTCCACGTCAAGGTGGTCGAAGGAGCCCGGGAGCGGATTCAGGTCTTTGAAGGGGTCTGCATCGCCCGTCACAATGCGGGATACTCTTCCACCTTTACCGTGCGCAAGGTCTCTTTCGGAGAAGGGGTGGAACGGATCTTTCCCCTCTATTCTCCCCGTGTGGAAAAGATAGAGGTGGTCCGGGTTGGGGATGTGCGCCGGGCCAAGTTGTACTATTTGCGTGGGCTGTCCGGGAAGGCCACCCGCATCAAGGAAAAGCGGACCTGGTAGGGCGGGATCCAACGGGCCACCCCCTCCCCGTCCACCCATGGCGACCGTCCGCCCACCCCTCCCTGGACTCCATCTGGAGTGGCACGCCATGCAGCGCGGTCATGGACCGATCTGCGGGGTGGATGAGGCGGGCCGGGGGCCTTTGGCCGGACCGGTGGTGGCGGCGGCGGTGTGGTTGCCTTTGCAAGAGGGATTGCCCGCCGCGCTCGTGGGCCTGAATGATTCCAAACAACTGTCCGCCAGCCAGCGACACGCCTTTCTGGTGGCCATCCGGGCCATCGCGGTGGGTGTTGGTGTGGGCATGGCCAGCCCGGAAGAGATTGATGCCCTGAATATTCGACAGGCCACGTTGCTGGCCATGTCGCGGGCCATTGGCGGTCTGGCCCTGGGAAGTGGTGCCCTGGTATTGGTGGATGGCCGGGATTTGCCGCCGGGTCTCCCCTGTCCCGGTCAGGCCGTGGTGCGGGGAGATCAGCAGGCGGTCTCCATTGCGGCGGCCTCCATCGTCGCCAAAGAGACACGGGATGAACTGATGGTCCAGTTGGCCACGCGCCATCCCGGTTATGGCTGGGAACGCAACAAGGGGTATCCGACCGCCGACCATGTGCGGGCACTGCATACCCTGGGGGTGACCGAACAGCATCGACGCTCCTTTGCCCCGGTCCGCGAGGCGTTGGCCGCGACGGGAACCGTGTTCCCGGTTTGAGAAGCCATAACAACCGTATCCGATTGCCACAAGAGCGGTGCACACCATGGATATGACCGAGACACTCTCCACTCTCGTCCGTTTGACCTCTGAACAGCGGGTGGCGGAGGCACAGGCTGTATTGGATACCCTGATCCGGGACAATCCAGAGGTGGCGGCCCAGTGGTATGTCGTGGCACGTCTCCTGTTGCATCCGGGCCGGGAGCGATGGTCAACCATCCAATCGGGGTTGGCAGCGACCCCACGGAGGCGGTTGCAACAGTCGATCCACGCCCTGGAGACCGTCCAACGGTTGGAGCAGTTTTTGGCCCAGGTCAGAGGGGTACGGCCCGGTACCGAAACACCGGATCGGGAGGGTGTGCGGGCAGGATTGATGCAATTTTTGCGGCGGGTTCGCGCCTGCCAACCGGAAGAATCGCCACCGGTCGATCAGGGATGGCGGTTGGATCGTTCAGGACCGTTGCTGGTCAATGCCACCGATCACTAAAGGAGGCGCATGTCCCATTCCCCCATGTTGACCCGGCAGAGCCATCTGCTGGTGCTGAATGGTCCCAATCTCAACCTGCTGGGTACACGGGAGACGGGGATCTACGGCCGGGCCACCCTGGCCGACATTGAAGCCCTCTGTCGCGCTGCGGCCATGGGACGGGCCGTGCTGGATTGTTTCCAGTCCAACCATGAAGGGGTACTGGTCGAGCGCATCCAGCAGGCCCGTGGCGTGGTTGACCTGATCATTTTCAATCCGGCGGCGTTCACCCATACCTCCATCGCCCTTCGCGATGCCCTGTTGGCGGTGAACATTCCGGTCATCGAGGTACATTTAAGCAATATTCACCAACGGGAACCCTTTCGGCACCACTCGTACATCAGTGATATTGCTCTGGGGCAGATTGTGGGACTGGGACCGGATGGCTATGCGTTTGCCGTGGAGGCGGGTCTGCGTTATTTGTCCGCGTTGGCACCACCGGAGCAGACAGGGGCAACCGTTTCAGTCATGGACACTATTCAGGGGACTTGATGGCTATGGATCTGGATCTGGGAAAAATTCGGCAGTTGATCAAAATGCTGGCTGGGACGGATGTGGCCGAGATTGAGATTCGCGAAGAGGCGCAGACCATACGTGTCACCCGCCAATTGACCGGCCAGGGAGGACATGTTTCCTCTCCTCAATCGACGATGACCTATTATGCCCCCCCTCACCCGGTCTCCTTGCCCCCGGTCGTTCCTGGGAAAGAGGTGGCCTCTGCCTTGGGCAACCGGGGAGAGGAGGAGACCACCGATCGGACGATCACCATCGAGTCTCCCATGGTGGGCACCTATTATCAGGCCAATACACCGGAGGCACCGCCCCTGGTCTCACGGGGGGATGTGATCAAAAAAGGGCAGGTGGTTTGCATTATCGAAGCGATGAAATTGATGAATGAAATTGAATCAGAGTCGGCGGGACGGATCATCAGTATCCTCAAAGAGAACGCCAGCCCGGTCGAGTATGGGGAACCCCTCTTTCTCCTTGAGCCGGTTTAGATGGCCATCTTCAATAAAATTTTGATCGCCAACCGGGGAGAAATCGCCCTGCGGGTCCATCGTGCCTGCAAGGAGCTGGGGATACAGACGGTGGCCGTCCATTCGGAGGCGGATGTGGACTCCATGTGTGTCCGCCTGGCGGACGAATCGGTCTGTATCGGCCCCGCCCGCTCGGCAGACTCCTATCTGAACATCTCCTCCATCATGGCCGCTGCCGAGATTACCGATTCCAGGGCCATCCACCCAGGATATGGTTTCTTGTCGGAGAATCCAGAATTTGCCGAAATTGTCAAAGCCTCCGGCTTGACATTCATCGGCCCGGATCCGAGCGTCATCCGCCTGTTGGGTGACAAGGTTCATGCCCGCAAGGCCATGGTGGCCGCTGGTGTGCCGGTGGTGCCCGGATCGGAAAGCGAGATAAAAGACGAGGAGATGGCCCTGAAGGTGGCGAGGGAGATCGGTTTTCCCATCATCCTGAAGGCGGCGGCTGGTGGGGGGGGACGCGGCATGAAGGTGGTCCATTCGGATGCGGCCCTGGTGACGGCCTTTACCGTTGCCCGCAACGATGCCCGCCATTTTTTCAAGAGCGACAAGGTATACATGGAGCGGTTTTTGACCGATCCCCGCCATGTGGAAATTCAAATTCTGGCAGACAATTACGGCCATGCCATCCATCTCGGCGATCGGGACTGTTCGTTGCAACGCCGTCATCAAAAAATTCTGGAAGAGGCCCCCTCTCCTGCGACCACCTTTGAACAGCGACAAAAACTGGGCCGCATCGCCGCCAAGGCCGCCCTGGCGGTCAATTATACCGGGGTGTGCACGTTTGAATTTCTCATGGACAAGGGGGAGTTTTTTTTCCTCGAAGTCAATACCCGGATTCAGGTGGAACATCCCGTGACCGAAATGATTACGGGCATTGATCTGGTCAAGGAGCAGATTCGGGTGGCGGCCAATCTGCCGCTCTCGATTCGGCAAGAGGATGTGTTGCTGCGTGGCCATGCCATCGAATGCCGCATCAATGCGGAAGATCCGGAAACCTTTATCCCCTCGCCGGGCCGCATCACCGAATATCACGCCCCAGGGGGGTGTGGGGTGCGGGTGGATTCCGATGCCTATGCGGGCTATCGGGTGCCGCCGCACTATGACTCCCTGATCGGCAAGCTGATCGTCCATGGAGCCACCCGGGCCGAGGCCATCGCCCGGATGCGCCGGGCGTTGGATGAATATGTGATCGGCGGCATTGCCACCACCATCCCCTTGCATCAGCGCATCATCCGGGATGGTCATTTCCGAAATGGCACCTATACCCTTCGTTTCCTTGAAGAATTTTTAAAGAACAAGCAATGACCGTCCCCTTCGACCATCTCTCTCTCCTGATCGACACCGGCCGCCTGAGGCGATGTGTCAAGGCCATCGCCCGACAGATACAGCGGGATTTCTCTGCGTTGCCGGAAGCAGAAGAGCCGATTCTGGTCGTGGTTCTGAAGGGAGGTGCCCTGTTTGGCATGGATCTGCTGCGGGCCTTGCGTCGGCCCATGCCGGTGGTTTTTGTCTCCCGTACCGGGGATCTGGATGCCGCCATCACACCAGACGACCAGGCGTTGCTCCGTGGCCGCCACCTGATTGTGGTGGACGCCCTCATGGACAGTGGCAACAGTTTGCAACATCTGCACCTGTGGCTGCAAAAACGCCAACCTCTGACCATTCGTCTGGCCGTCCTGCTGCATAAAACAGTGGGACATGCCGAACCGCTGGTCGTCCACTATCTGGGATATGAAGTACCGGATGTGCGATTGGTGGGATATGGACTGGACGAGGAGGAAAATTTTCGCGGTCTGCCCGCCGTCTATGCCTGGTGGGACGGGATCGATCAACCCGCCTCCCCTCCGCAGAGTGCTTCGGCGGGCAAGCAGACCAAAAAGAAAAAATGGAACCCGGATGAGCCTCGCGCCTGACCTGCTGTCGCGCATTCTGGGGCGTTCCGTCTCCCTGTTCCAGGCCGACCTGGAGAGACACCGGGCGCAGTTGACGGCGGCCATCGCCCACGCCCGGATCCTGGTCATTGGGGCGGCGGGATCAATCGGTTCGGCCTTTGTCGAACAGTTGGCTGCCTTTTCCCCGGCGGCCTTGCACCTGGTCGATCCCAGTGAAAACAATCTGGTCGAGCTGGTACGCACCTTGCGGTCTTCCGACCAGCGGATCCCGGATGATTTTCGTACCCTGGCCATTGGCATGGGGACGCGGGAATTTACCCACTTTTTGGCGGCGGCCCGACCCTACCACGCCATCGTCAACTTTGCTGCCCTCAAACATGTCCGTTCGGAACGGGATCCGTTCACCCTCATGCGGTTGATACAGACCAATATTTTTGCCCTGCAAGAGATGTTGGAGCAGATGTTGCCCACCCCGCCGCAACGGGTTTTTTCCGTCTCTTCCGACAAGGCGGTCCAACCGGAAAATGCCATGGGGGCCAGCAAGGCGTTCATGGAGGCCATTTTGTGGCACTATGCCGACTGGATCCCCGGCACCAGTGCCCGTTTTGCCAATGTCGCCTTTTCCGATGGCAGTCTGTTGCACGGTTTTGTGCGTCGTTGGGAAAAGGGTCAGCCCCTCTCGGCCCCGGAGGATGTGCGCCGTTATTTTATCTCCCATCAGGAAGCGGGACAGTTATGCCTGCTGGCCTGTTTTCTGGGCGAGAACCGGGATCTCTTTGTGCCCCGTTTGAATCCCGACGAAGACCTGCACAGTTTTGCGGAGATCGCCCAACTATTTCTGGAGTCCAAGGGGTGTCAGCCGGTCATTTTTCACTCGGAAGAGGAGGCACGGGCCTTTGCGCACGATCCATCCGTTCGCCATGGTCGGGCCTGGCCCTGTTGTTTTTCGCGCAGTGATACCAGCGGAGAAAAGATGGTCGAGGCCTTTTTTTCTGCCGACGAAGCGGTGGATTTTACCCATTATCAGGCGTTGGGGGTCATCCACAATCCCCCCTTTGTCCGCTCCCAGGATCTGCAGGAGGCTCTGGCCCAGTTGCGGCGGATTCGCCGTTCGGAGACCTGGGAGAGTCGGGATATGATCACCGCCTTGCAGAAGGTGG
>CAIWLA010000129.1 GCA_903913345.1 uncultured Magnetococcales bacterium
ATTCTGGATCCCGATCTCCCTGGACTTCGACATGAATCAGCACCCAGAGTTCCTCGCCGGTGAGCAGCCATACCTTGATCAGCATGTCCACTCGGCGATTTTTGGCTTGCGCCTCCTTCGTAATCCGGTCCAACTCCTTATCCAGGAACTCAGGGTCACGTTGCCAATCGATACCGTCATGCGCCTCAGGAAGGAAGAACGCCAGAAAATCTTTGAAGTACGCCTTCAAGATCTCCTTCCACGGTGAGTCGTACTCGGTCGTTTGGTTTTGGTCGTTGGTTTCTGTCATGGGCATCTTCTCCTTTGGTGGGCAATAGGGTAAGGCCATACTACCGCTCTTCACGGGTGTGCCACAGTCGTAGCACGCAAATGGTAGACCCCTGAATTTCATAACGCATTTCATACCGACCCACCAGAATCCGCCGCACATCGCGCGGTTCAAACTGACAGAGTCGTTCGCCTATTCGCGGGTTTTCCAACAAACCGAGCGGAGCGGCCGTCAGTGTTTGTATGGCGTGTGCTGCAGCAGGCTGATTGACTGGGGCCAAAAACTCGTACAACCTCGCCAAATCAGACATTGCCTCGCCAGTCCATTTCAGTTCCATCAGAGTGGTACCGGTAATGGCTTGTCGGTGCTGAGGCTGTCTGCCCACGCCTGTACAGCCTGATGGTCAATGACGTGCCCAGCGTCCACGTCGGCCAATGCCTTTCTGGTCAAACGATCCCGCTCCTCCTCCTGGTCGATCCAGGCCGTTAGTGCCTGTTTGATAATCCATCCTCGTGAACGTTCGAGGGAGGCTGCCAACTGATCAACTTTATCGGCTAATGGCAAGGGCACGTGCGCGGTAAGTGCTCTGGTTTCTGTGGTGTGCGCCATTTTGGTACTCCATCAAGAATTGGAAAAATATTTCCCGACATGAACTCTGTTCTTTCCGCGTGGGACACCGATCACTTCAGAAAGTTCAAAACCACCTCTGTACCCACCAGCACAGTGTGCAGGGCATCCACCGTTTGGACCACATAGGTGTCGGCCCCGATGGTCGTATGGCCCGCCGCATCGGTCGCATGGCTGACTCCGTCCACGACGGTAGCCAATCAGGTTTTTTGAAAAGTTCTTCGATCATTAATTCGCTTAATAGAAAAGAAATTTTTCACTACAATCTGCGAAGATAGGTCAGGAGATGGATGGTCCGTGACTCCAGGGAGTGACCAGGGCAGAAGCGGCCTCAATGGAACCGCCACGAGCAAAACCAATCATGTAGACGGCCAATTGGTGGAATACCGCCTGAATGAAGGGTGCGCCAATCCACATCACGTAGGGGCCTGGGTTGCAGTCCAGATAGAGATATTTTCCCGTGGTGGTTAGCATGATATCCCAGGCTGCGAAATGGAGACCCAGAAACCGATTGGCACGTACCATCTCCCGCTCCACATCTTCCGGCAGTTTGACATATTCAAACTGTTGCGAACCGGTTCTGGAATCGATACCCCCTGCGTCCGAAATAATCCGCAAAGCCAGTACGACCGTATCCGCGACAATATGCACCCGCACCGTCTGACCCTCCAGCCGTTCCTGCAACAAAACCGGACAGGTACGCACCTCCTCCAACCGTTCCCAATCGGCACTGCGTATCAGACGAGAGGATCCCACTCCGATCGCCGGTTTGACAATGGCTTCGGGATATTTCTGCAAAAATTGCCCGGCCTGGATGGGATCATTGGTGGTCAGGGTATGGGGTACGGAAAAGCCGTTGGCGCGCAGCTTTTCGTAAAACTGCGCCTTGCTGTCATGGTCTATGTAGCCACGGGTTAACGGATTGATCACCAATTTGCCCTGGGCGACCAACCAAGCAAAAAAACTGGCCGTCGCCGCATGAAGAGGTTGCTCACGCAAATATTGCAGACGCCATTCCGCATGGGAGAGTTCATTCAGAACCGGTGGGGGTGCTGGCAACGTGTTGGGTGCGGTGCAGCGAATGTGAATGGCCCGAATGTCGGTAAAATCCACGCCTCCCCAGAACATGCGACCATGGCCCATGGTGAGTGTCGGGGCTTCCCGTCCAGACAACTGAATGTTGCACACCACTGGATCGGCTCCTTCGGCCAACAATGCCTCCCGCACGGCGGCCACCTGTTCGCTGCCAGCATTGCCAAACAGGGCGATACGAGGAGGTGTCGACACAAACAATCCTTCTTTCAAATGAAGTGGAAACGGTTATGGCTTTGTATCAACGTACAAAAAAAAGCAGGATGGGCCTGCTACAAACGGCCCATCCTACCCAAAACTTGAAGTGACCCGTCCTGACTAGGACGTAATGTTGATGTCGCCAATGGAGGTGTTGTCGGACACATCACCACCCGATTGGCCCATCGAGGCACTGGCATTGGAATCACCACTGTGACCCAGGCCACCACCACCACCACCAGAAAAAAACTCGCCGCCACCACCACTACCCATACCGAGGGAGGCGGCACCGGCACCAACCCCTCCCGCTGCAAATCCCATGGCCTCTCCACCAGACTTGCCACTTTGATTGATACCACCCATACTGCTGCTTCCAGTCATGTCGTTTGCTCCCTTATCCGTTTGTCTGTTGAATGAAAAATATCCGCTGTCACGTTATCCGCACCACAACACCGACCACCCACATTAGGACGTAATGTTGATGTCGCCAATGGAGGTATTGTCGGAAACATCGCCACCCATCTGGCCCATCGAGGCACTGGCACTGGAGTCACCACTGTGACCCAAACCACCACCACCACCACCCGATCCATAAAAACCACCGCCACCGCCACCCACACCGGCGGATTCGGAACCGGCACCAACCCCTCCAAAGGCACCGCCCATGGCATCACCGCCATGCTTGCCACTCTGACTGATACCACCCATATTGCTGCTTCCGGTCATGTCGTTTTCCCCTTCATCGTTATGTGTGGATTAAAAAGCCGCATGCCCATCGTCGCTGCCTCGGCACCGACCATGAGCTATAAAACAGAGAAAGCATTATTGATGCCAATTTAATTTAATTTGTTAATTTATTGTTATACAATGTATTTTTCATTGCCATCTTCATGCATAGAACCCTTCTCCGGTCCGATTTTCTAGTCATACTAGACGGTCATTCCACTATTGTATACATGTCGTTTGGTTGGCACTCAACGAACATACTTGCTGTGCTCCAATTCAAACAAAATTTTTAACAAACGCCTCAAAAACAGTGTGGGACGTTCCTGGTCAAGTTGGGGAGCAATGGCGGTATGATCCCGCCCAGTCAAAGTCTCCGCCAGACAGGTCAACAAAAAATCCCGAAAAGGGATGGGCAACCAATCCAAGAGCGGATCGGGGTCTAAGTCATAGATCCAGGGACCGGAGGAAGAAGGCACAAAGGTAATAACGGCCCAGGCCACCCCCCACTCCTGTGCCAATCGCTGTAATGGAGCAGCCTGTTCGGCACAGGAGACGGACCAGAGATCGCCCAGGCTTTCCATCGGGGGGGTGTGTTGTGGGGGAGAGTGTTGCAAACATAAAATCATCTGGCCATTCAGGAGATAGCCGCGCATCAAGGGTCCAGAGATCCCTTCCGCCAACAATACCGGCGGTTTGTTGGGATCAATTAGGGCTTTCCTCTGTTTTTTCTGGAAAAGCTGCCAGGCCGCCCGTCCCGTGGCGGGTCGCCAGACCACGGTGGACATCTCCCGACAAAAGAGGTCGACATTTTCCATGTCATTACTGCACAGCAGGGCAGGAACCTGAAAACCGGAGGCCCGAAACCCTTCCAGCAGGGCAAATTTCATGGACTGACCCAGATGGATCCGAGGGGGATTGAACAGGGTGACACCGCGTCGATCCAACTCCTCAAACAGGCTGAACAGGGCCGAATATTCCTGTTGATGGGACAAATAGTCCACTTGCCAGACACTCCAATCGCGCTGGAGAGTGGCATCGGGAATGACGGGATTGGCATAAGAAAATCCGTGGATCCACATCCGGTCAAACCCGGTCAATGGCTGGTCATTCCAGACCACATGGTCCGCATCCAGGAGAAGACGACCGGTACCGGGCGTCCAATCAAAGAGATGGCCACTGCCTGGGGCCAGATGGTTGATCCTCTCCAGCAACAGATGGGGAATGAGACCGGGTTTAGCAAACAGTCCAATTTTCACGCAATATACCCTTCCATCTCGATAATCTCCCTCGAAACCCTGATCGTTTTCAAATCAGGCAGACAGAGGGTGCTAAATTGTTGCCGCCCAGAGCGGGTCAGTGACGATTGGTAAAATTGGGCGTCGCGCCACCAGCCTCCAACAGGGCCACCCGCTGACGGTCAAAGGGGTTGACTGCCGTCTGCCCTGCCAACCCCCCCGCCAGGATCCCTTGGGCGGCGGCCAATCGACTCTTCGCCTTTTGATGGTCAATCATGGCGGCTATTCGGGCCAGACGGGCATTCAAAAGAATGGTTGACTGGTTCAACAACTCCATTTCACTCAGATCGCCCCGGATTTCCCATCGATCCCTGGCCTTCTCAAGGGCCAGTGCAGCCAGTTTTTCGTTGTTCCGGGCCGAACTCAGTCGGGCGCGACCACTGGCCAGAGAGACAAGGGCATCGTTCACCTCCTTGCTCACCGCCTGTTCCGCTGCTTGTTTAGACAATTGCGCACCCTCCACCGCATGGTCCTCCATGGCCAGGGTGGCCTTGGCTGCCCGGTTTTGCCAGGGATAAACATACGTGACCGAGCCATTGAAGGCGCGACTGTCTGGACTCAAGACATTGCTCACCGCATCAGTATAGGATTTATAGCCGTACTGGGCATTGCTTTGACTCATGCTGCCGCTGCCAGAGAAGGTCAGATCGGGTCGTGTCTGGTTTTCCTGAAAATGACGTGCCAGCAGACTGGACTGCACATCCAGATCCCGGACCTGCAATTCCGGTCTTTGTGCCAAAGCGGTCGCGATCGCCCCCTTGCCGTCCACGGACTTTGTCTCTTCTGCCAGTCGCTCTTGATAGGCCACAGGGAGCAAAAGGGCGTCACTCATCGGTTTGCGCCCCTCTTCAATCAACATGGCTAAGGCAGTCGAGGCAGCAACCAGGGATTGCCGTGCCGAGGCCTCTTGCACTTTGGCACTGGCCAACCCCATGGCCATTTGATCTCTGCCATATTGGGTCACCCGACCGGCTGCCAACAGACGGTCGGCATGGGCCGCCCTCTCCCCCAGGTATCGGCGATTTTCGATGGCAGCCAGCAAATTTTCCAGGGCACTCACCAGATCCCAATAGGCCAGATCAGCACTCTGCAACGTGTCGTTGATGACCGCTTTCAACTGCCAATTCACCTGCTTGTCACCAATCTTTTTCTGCTCCAGATCCGTATTCAACTTGGAATAGGGACCATAATTTTTGCTGTAAGGCAACGGCGAATTTAGGCTGGCCGAGACGGAAACGGCCCAGGGGGCGTCCCAGCTTTTCTCATGGTTGGGATCATAGTAGCTTTCTTTGTAACTCGTCCCATTGGTCAGCGTCAAACTCGATCCCCAGGGCAGTTGCTGCTGAATGGTCAAAGAACCGGTCTCCGTCATCAACCAACCCGGCCGCTGCTGTTTGCTGAGGTCATATGTTTGGTTGACAACGTTTGGATTGGGATCCGTTTTCAGAAATCCCAACCGGTTGGTTTGATATGCGCCCGGTGACTGAACATCCAGGTAAGGCTGACCATTTGTTGGGGTTACCCAAAACTTTTGCAAGTACACCGGACCACTGTTTTGCCGCTCGTAAACCATGGAACCCGACTGCCCCAAATCGACATAGAATACCGGTGCAAAGACGGCATTCGCCTCTTCTATGGCCTGTTTGGCCATTTCCGCATCCAACTTGCCAATTTGAATGGATAAATTGCGGCGCAATGCCTGCAATAAGACGGTGCCAGCAGGCAGATAGGCCAGTGGGTGTCCCAGAGAAGGATCCCAGTTGCCAACCGCCTGAGCATCGGCGAAGGATTTTTGTATGGTGGTCAATTGGGCCTGTTCCCGATCAGAAAGTGCCGGATCCAGCAGTGCGCTCAGGACCACGACATCCCTTTTTTCCTGACTAATCCCCGGCTTTGCCGCCTCAGCGGCCATGACGGGCGTACCACTGATGGCCAGCCCCAGCAGCCCCACCACACCGGCCACGACCGCCTGACACGCTGTCTCTACGAATAGGCCTGCGGGGAGATCGTTGCATCGTTTCATGGACCATACTCCTTTGCTACCTGTTCATTCTGTCCCAACGATCCCATGGCGGCCAACTGATCGGTCTCTGCCTTCTTGGCTTCCACCTGGGCCAGAAGAAAATCCTTTTCAGCCGTCAATAAATCACCACTCTTGACGATCAACTCATATTCTACCACCCGCCCGGCGGTACGTAACCGTTCCGCTCCCTCATAGGAAGCACGAGCTAACTGAAGATGTCGAGCTGTAATGGCAATGCGCAGCAAGGCACTGTCCAGAGCGGCATGGGCATTTTTGATGGAACGCTCTACCTGGTTGTGAGCTAATTGCTGTTGCAGATCGCTCACCGACTGCTGGGCCTCTGCCTGTTTCACGTGGGCATTGGCCCATTGATTTTTCCACGGATACCGGTATGTCGCGCCAACGGAGACGCTGATTGTATCAGGGTTGGCTAGGTTGGTCAGAGACTCCGACAGCGATCCATACCCAAACGGTACACTGCTTTGTGTACCCGACAGGGAGGCATTCAAACTCAGATCGGGGCGGGCCTGACTTTCGGCCTGATTGCGATTCAAATCCGCTTGGTCTTTGCTGATTGTTTGTGACTGTAGTCGGGCATTGGCCAAGAGGCCAACCCGGATGGCCTCTTGGATGTCCATGCCAGCAAAATGGGATAATTCGACACTATAACCCACCGGAATCAGCAACACGGATTGGCTGTCCTTCATGTTTAGCAACAGTTTCAGGTTGTTGGACACCATGACATAATTATTCCAGGCTACAATCTCCTGGTTGCGTACCCGTTCCTGCTCTGCCTCCATCTGTGCCATGGCATAAGCGGTGGTCCGCTGCGAGTCAAACAATCGACGGGTTCTGGCCACCGATACCTCCACCACGTGCTCGTTCTGAATGATGGCATCCAGTGTGCGCGATCCGCTGACCAGATCCCAGTATGCACTCTGCACCGTCTGCAAGAGGGTATTAGCTTGCGTCTGAAAATCAGCACGGCTGCGCTGCTGATCCAGTGCGGACGATTCAACCGTAGCATCCAATGCCGAGTAGCGACCAAAATTTTTCCCATAAGGAACCGGTACAGCCAGCGAAGCGACCGACGACGATGTCCATGGTCGATCATAAGAGCCAATAATGGGACTAGGCGCGCCCGCGTGCAAAACCCACAAGGCATCCTGGTGGACGGTTTGTTCATTCAGTGCGGTCTCCACACCCCAAGGCAATGCCTTGTAGAGTCCCAGGGAAAAGGTTCCTGTCTGGGTCGCTCCTCCAGGATTGGCCTTGCTGGCATCTTCGTTGGTCAGGTAATACCCTTCAGGACGGGCCGTCGGACCAGGCGATGCTGCCGTACCCACCACGGCATTACCCGTCGAATCGTTCAACCGCAGAAAATGGACCGGACTCGTCGGTGGATACACCACAAAGGCCGGTTGGCTGGCTTCATCCGGAGTCAGCCCCTGGCAGATCCAAAGATCGTTAGGCCCACCACCTCCCAATGTGATGCCATTGGAGGTCGCATACCCCGCATCTGTTTGATGAATGACCTGAACCAGACTGCCATACTTGTCCAGGACGATCTTGTCGCCCGCTTGCGGACAGGGCGTAGTAGCCTTTTTGTATTTCATGTCCTGTACCGTTCGATCCAGGGTCTCCGAACGGCTAAAACTGCCGGATGCCGACAAAACCGGATCAAAGGCAGCCTCACTTCTCTTTTGGGCCTCCTGGGTATTTTTGACCGTCAGGGATCCTTGCCGCAACGCCAGATTAGCTTGGATCGCCTTCTGTATCACCTCGGCCAGAGTGATCTCCATCCAGGACTGATCGGTAAAAGATAGAGCTGGTTGCCCTGCTTGCCAGGCACGAATGATCCGGTTGACCACCTGCTCGGTTCGTTCCAGAGTGGCAGCGGGCACATCCGCATAAAGACCACGTTCCTGCGCGAGATAACCCAGACCGACCAGAAAGACAATCGGAAGTAAATAACGTTTGGTCATGGCTTCGCCTCCACAGAAAGAACCGCCGCGTTACCCAAAAGACCCTGAGCAAACTGCAGATCGACCCAGGATTGTCGTCGCTCGGTCAATGCCTCGATCAGGTCCGCACGAGCCTCAAACAAACTCCGTTGTCGCTGAAGCAATTCAAATTCGGTCACGCGCTCCATGACGCGCAGTCGTTCGGCAGTGCGCAACGCCTCATCGGCCAGTCGCACTGCTGCACGCGCCATCTTGACCCGTTCCTCGCTGCCATGGGCCTTGGCTAATCCATTGGTTACATCACGAGCAACCTGCATCTCCATCAGGCTGGCGCGATCCATCGCCTGTGTGCGGGCGGAATTGGCCATGGCGTGGCGAGCTTTCTCTGCCCGATTTTCAAAAGGAATGGTATACACCAACCCTACAAGATAGTTTCGCTCATCGGGCGTGGCCAAGGCACTGATGGAACTGCCGAAACTGTCATAACCGAAGAGGGCCGCAGAGCCTTTGCCCAAGGCATTGTAGGAGGCGGAAAAGGCCACATCGGGCAATAATTGTTGCGCGCGATAGTTTTTTTCCAGTTCTGCTTTTTGTACATCAATCTGTGCCGACCGGATTTCGGTACGATGCTCCAAGGCCGTCTGCGCAACGGACTGGTCATCCGGTATCACATCCGCAGCCAGTTCATCTCGATAGCCGTGCGGTATGACGAGCAGTTCTGGAGTCAAATTCAACTGTTCGGCCAACTCATTGGCACGGGCCACCCAACTGTTCCAGGCAATCTCCTCCTGGTTGCGGGCATCTTCCAGATCGGTTTCCGTCTGGACTCGATCATACTCGGTGACCCGTTGCACCTGGTACAACCGCTGCACTTGCTCCATTCGTTGTTCTAGCAGGTTGCGCTGTTCCACAGCAGATAACACCGTCAACTGGCTACGCACCAGAGACCAATAAGCCCCGATGGCATCTTTGAGGGTCTGATTGACCTGTGCGGCCTGTGCCGACTGGCTCTTTTCATAATCAAAAGATGCCTGTTTGATCTGCACCGCCGTTCCAAAGCCCTCGGAACCAAAATTTTTGGTGTAGGGTAACGGCATGTTCAGGCCAACGGAAAGCGTACTGGCCCACTCCTGATCTCCCACGGCCAAAGCCGTTTCCAGGGGGGCACCCATGGGTTTGAGAGGAACGGGTTGGGGGGTATCATAAGGAAGATAGGTGGTATTTATCCCGACATTGACAGCCCCTCCCCAGGGAAAGGGCTGGTAAATACCCAAATTGCCGGACCAGTACGGAGACCAATCAAACTTCCTGCTGGAAAACTCTTCAAAGGTGCCGAGTATATCCGCACCACACGTGCTTCCAGAGGTGATATTGACACCATCATCCAGCACACAAAAGTCCAATCCCGATGTATCAAATCCCGGCAAATCAGACCATTTTTTGCCCACATCCGTGCTCTGGACCGTCTTTGGCTGGGAAGATCCGACGACAGGATAGCTTTTACCAACATCACCTGGCTGTATAGCATTCGTAGCCCAAGTCGGGGTGGGCGTTCGCAATCGGGTAATCACTGCGCTTCTGTCACGCCCCTTACTGCGGTTATACCGAACCGACAGGTTGAGTTCCGGGTTCAATGCCGCTTCCGTCGCTAGGAGGTTTTGTTTGGCCATATTGACCTGATGGGGCTGCATGGCCACCGTTGGATTGTGTTCCATGACCTGTTGCACCACATCCTGAACGGAAAAGGGTCGGATCGTCTTGCTGAAGACAAACCGCTTGGCACCAGAGGACCGCTTGGAGGTCGCCGCCTCCAGCAGATTCTGGAACCGTACCTCTCCCGCCGCCAACCATTTCAAGACGGACTTTTCCTCTGCCCAGGCATTGGCTCGTAAAGGAACATCCGGCAATGCGGCGGAATCTGGCGCAGACAACAGGCCCTCGCGCACCGGTTGCGCAGAGTCAACCTCCTGACAAACCCCTTGAGGCGATGGCAGGCAAACCACCCACAGGAAGATCCCAGGGGTTATCCATCGATGGATACTGAAATATCTTGGCAGACTGGATTTCAATGGAATCCTCTCATGATTCTGGCATTGGGCCTATTGCAGTACCTCTTTCCAACGACTGATGGCGGGTAAATCCTCCTCGTCCACCTGGGTGACAATGCGCCCGAACAAAGGAAACTGTACGCTCAATAAAATATTGATGCTGGTATCTTTCTTTAGTTTGACAATATTTCCGCTAACTTTACCCATGGACGTCATCCACTCCTGAGTGGGTCGGTCCGTGGACTTCTTGGAGGGGCGCGGATAGCGTTGGCGAAACTGCTGTACGGTGACAACATTCTTGACCAAATCCAGCAGTCCACGCATATCTTTCAGCCAAGCCTGCTTTTCCAAACTCCTGGTCCAATCGGCGGATACAAAGGCGACCAATTCGTCGACCATAGACTCCGTCTGTTGTGGATGTTCCTCTTGTGCAAAAAGTATCACCTGTCGCTCCAGACGCAAAAACCGCAAACGAACCTGCAACTCTTTTAGTTCCATGTTGCCTGGATAGCGTTCCGCATCCGCAGAGAGGGGTTTGAGCAACCCTTCAATCGTCGCAATTTGTGTATTCAGATCATTGTTGGAGAGTGTGCCCTTGACCATCTCGTAAGCATCTAAAAACTTTTTAATCTCTTTTTGATACCGTTGTACCTCGTCACCGCCACCTGGTCCCTTTTGCAGGGTGTATATCCCGTATCCTCCTCCGACCAGTGCCAACAAAAGGATGAATAACACTATCATTTTGATGGAAACCTTCGGTGAAGGCTCCTCCGACTTTACAAACATGGAGGGCACCGAAGCTGCCCTGCCCGCCTCTTTGGACGGTTTTTCTTCAACCTCTTCTTCCTGGGCTAGGTCCAGCAATTTCACGATCTTGTCGGCATTGTCTTCGTGATTGCCGCCCAGAAACAAGGTCTCGTTGTCGACGGACTGCCCGTGCCTAGGGGACGGAGCAACCGCAACCGGGTCGTCCACCACAAATTGAAAGGGAACGGCACCTATTTTGATAAAATCGCCGGGCACCAGAAAGGCATGTTTCTCCCGGATCCCCTTGATCCAAACGCCGTTGGTGGACCCCAGATCCTCAATGGCCCACTTACCCTGTAAGGGAGAAATGCGCGCATGCTGACCGGAAACACCCTTGTAGAGAATGGGATCGGTATTGTTGGGATTGCGTCCCAACGTATGGATGCCGCCAGTCAGGGCAATCACCAACCCCTTTTGTTTCGGATCCAGTTGTGAATCGTCCAAACAGATTAACCTCGCCATGGGAACGGCCAGCGGATCAGTACTGACCCCAGCACCGCCTGGAGCAAGGTGGCCCACCATAATCGTCGCTCCGTCACCATCATCTGGTGTCATGGTGTTCATCCTTGTAAAAAGGTTTCCATCTATCATCTTGTTATCAATACGGAAATTACACGCATACTGTTCGTTTCCAAAGGGCGGAAGAGAGCCAGTCTATTGACCGGACGCAGACAAATCAAGGGGCGGCAAACCAAATTGTGACGCTGCCAGGGCATAGTACAGGCCGGAATAGCCTTTTTCTCGCAAATAATCGGGATCCGTCAATTCTTGATGGGTTCCTTTTTCCGCCACCTTGCCATCCTTGAGGAAACAGATGGCATCAGAGTTAATGATCGTTGTCAACCGATGGGCAATGGTGATGGAGGTTTTACCCATTAAAATCTGGTTGATATTCTTTTGCACCAACGCCTCCGTTTGATTGTCCAGGGCACTGGTCGCTTCATCAAACAGCATGATTTTCGGTCGGCGATAAATGGCTCGGGCGATGCAGATGCGCTGCCTCTGTCCGCCAGAGACCCCCATCCCCTTCTCGCCGATAGGGGTCTGATATCCCATGGCCATTTTTTGAATAAAATCATCGGCCCCCGACAATCTGGCGGCCTCTTTGACCTGAATCATGTTGGGTTCTGGATCGCCCAGCGCAATATTTTCCGCCACCGTACCGCTGAACAAAAAGCCATCCTGCAACACCACTCCAATATTGCGTCGCAAAACGGAGAGGTCCAACTCACGAATATCCTTGCCGTCAATGTAACATGTGCCCCCGGAGGGCAACGGCATGTTAAAGCCCAGAATCATTTTGGCTACTGTGCTTTTGCCACATCCAGCCGCCCCCACAAAGGCAACATGTTGGCCGGGTTCAATGGTCAATTCAAACTCCTTCATGATGAAGGCCTCCTTGCCGGAGGCTGTGGTATAGCTGAAATTAACCTTGTCAAAGGCAATACGGCCCTCAACGGTCTCGCCCAGGGTGGCGGGCAGGCGATCAGGGGAGGTGACCGGTTCCTGTTCCGGTTTGACGTTCAGGATATCCGTTACCCGCTCCACCGCAATACGGACATCCTGAGAGCTGTTCCAAAGCTGAACGACCTGAAAGACTGGCCCCATGACCATGCCCAACAGCATTTGAAAACCCATCAACTCTCCAACGGTCATATTGCCCGCCATCACCTGATTGGCCCCGATCCAGAGAATGGCCACAGTGGAAGCTAATTGCACTAATTGATTTAAGTTGTTGGAAATCAGACTCAATCTTTGCGCCTGGAATCCCATGTTGATGTTCTCCACAAAGGCATCCTCCCAACGGGCACGCGCCATGTATTCGTTGGCGGTGGCCTTGATGGATTCAATCGCATTCAAGGATTCGATCAGATTGGATTGCGACCTGGCACCGGTCAAAAACATTTGCTGGGAAAGTGCCTTCATACGCGGCGTAAAGTAGAGTGTAATGCCAACATAGAGGGGAATGAAAAGCATGGAGACCAACGACAGGGGCACACTGTAGCCGAACATCATGAAAAAATAGATGAACATCATCAACAAACTGAGGATGATCGTGATGGTCGAACCCGCGATAATGCCCCGGATCTTTTGATTTTCGCCAAACCCCGCCAAAATTTCACCCTTGTTGCGGGTCAAAAAGAAACTCATCGGCAAGCTCAGCACGTGCCGATAAAACTCCGACATCATTTTGATGTCAATGCGGGTGGTGGTGTGGGCCAGAAGCAGACTTTGGGAGACAGTGGTGATCGTTTTGAGTATGGCCACCAGAATCATACCCCCCAGCATCATGTTCAACAGGCTGACATCCTTGTGCACCACCACCGTATCCACGATGGTCTGCGTGAAGAGAGGTGCCGCCAGGCCGAGCAGATTGAGCAGCAACGAGGCCACCAACGCATCGCCAAAATATTTTTTGTAGGGTAACACGTAGCGGACAAAGTGCATGATGGGCCGTTTGGGTGGCTCAGCATATTCAAATTTGAGAGTGGGATTCAGGGCAATAAAAACGCCCTTGTCCGCCTCGGTGACCGTGCCAGGCACCTGCGCCTGTGTCCATCCCGTTTCAAATTCCTGACGGGTCAGTTTGAGATGCCCCTTGACCGGATCGGCCAGGAAGACATACTTGTCGGTGAGGCGGTAGAGGACAATATAGTGATGCCCTTCCCAACCCACAATACCGGGCAGCTTGACCCCCTGGATCTCCTCGAAACGCAGGGCATAGGCACTGGCATTAAAACCCAACCGCTCGGCCCCGGCAATGACGGCATCCGGGGTGACTCCCGACGAGGACAGATTGCTAAGTTCCACAATCTGTCCCAGTTTGAACGCCTTGCCATAGTGGTTGCAGATCATGGTCAGGCAGGCTGCCCCGCAATCGCTGGCCGCCCGTTGCCGAACCACCGGAAACGTCTTGATCTCCCCGGTCTTGCCCTTTTCCTCGACCTCCAGTATCCGGAACTCTGCCTCCGTAACACCCGCTGCGAGACGGATGCGTTGATCCACCCCTTCGGAGCGTTGCCGGGAATCAACCTCTTGCTGCTCCTTGTCCTGCAGGGAGAGAGCACGCAACCGCAACTGCTCGTTGAGAGAGGGATTGATGGCCAGAATTCTGGCCAGTTCCTCCTGGTGAAACACTAGAACGGTCGCATCCTTCACAGCTTTGGCTGTATGGGGTTGGATACCCGTCGCACTCAATTCCGGCAGTGCCCCACTCTCGCCAAACAGCGAGCCAGCGTAGACATGATCCAGAACCACCTCTGGCCCCTGCAAAGACTGACGAACGAGAACAATCTCCCCCTTTTCAATGTAATACAAACGGGGGTCGGTATGTCCCTGTTCGTAAACTGCATGACCGGAGACCACATTTTTGACCCCAATCTGGTGCAAAATTTCGACAAAATCGATCGCCTGATACGAAGAATCGCCCAACATGCCCCGCAGACGTTGCGCCAGGAGCAGATATCCGATCTCTGTCTTGAACAGATGCGCCATCTCCTCGTTTCCCGGCAACATTCTGCGTACACCGATGGTGGGCATCACCAGGGCGGTGACTGACTCCTCGGCCATGATCTGATACGGCCAATGATCTTCCCTGATCAGGGAAGTCTCCCCAAAACTGGTATGTTTTTCCACCAAACCCAGGCTGATTCGTTTGCCCTCGCTGGTGCGTCTCAGCCGAACCTTGCCAGAATATAGATAGAGAAAGGTCTCTATAGGACTATCCTGCTCGACGATGACAGCACCCGGTTCAAAGGTCCGCAGTTCAAACTGCGTCTGCAAAAATTCCTTGTCATGGCTAGGCAACTGACTGAACATGATGTGAGTGGCGAGAATGTGGCGAATGGCTTCTTGCGTAGCGTTCATACGTCAAACTCCTGGCACAAAGGGTCTGCGGTTACCGGTGACTGCCTGATGAGACGGACGGACATACAATGGCACTGATCGATGGAACAACAGGTTCGGTTCCATGCCTGAATCACTCCTCTTTCTGGGTAAAAAATCGGGAAATAGGCGAAAAGACCAGTTCAATCAGTCGCTTTTCCCCCGTTTTGATCTCTGCAGAACCTTCCAGGCCAATTTCAAGCTGTCGCGGCTTTTCATCCCGCTTGGCAATGGTCTCCTCTTTCAAGGCGATGCGCACCTTATAGAGGGACTCCTGTCCGGCGACACCACCCGGTTTGGCGGCAATGTCGGAGATGATCCCCTCAGGAATGCCGTATTCCTGGTAGGGATAGGCAAAATATTTGAC
>CAIWLA010000130.1 GCA_903913345.1 uncultured Magnetococcales bacterium
GCGTATAATGGCTGAAGTCATCCTCTACTCGACAACCGTCTGTCCCTTTTGCATCCGGGCGAAGGCGTTGCTGACCAAAAAACAGGTCTCCTACCGGGAGATCAATCTGTCCGACCACCCGGAGCGGCGCGACGAAATGGTCGAAAAGGCCGGAGGGCGGCGGACGGTGCCGCAAATTTTTATCAACGGTCGGCATGTCGGTGGATGTGATGACCTCCATCAACTGGAGGCAGATGGCGAGCTGGACGCACTGCTGGCGGGATGATCTCCCTGTGGGCGGCCGTCATCCAGTTGTGTTCGACAGCCGACCGGGCCGCCAATCTGGCGGAGGCCGACCGCTGGATGACGGCTGCCGTCGAGCGGGGGGCTGGCCTGTTGGTTCTGCCAGAAAATTTTTCCTTCATGGGCCGCACGGACGAGGAAAAACGTCGCCATTGGGAGGCACAGGACAACAGTCCCAGTCTGACGTTTTTGCAAGAATTCGCCCGTCGGCATCGGGTCTGGATCGTGGGGGGTTCCATTCCCCTCGGCGTGGCCGGCACGGACAAGATGACCAACACCTGTTTCATGGTGGATGGCGCAGGTCAGGTGCGGGGACGTTATGACAAGATCCATCTGTTTGATGTGGACCTGGGGGGTGAGACCCCCTATCGGGAATCGGACAGTGTCCTGGCGGGGGATCGGGCGGTGTGGGTGGATACCCCGTTTGGCGTGGTGGGGTTGACCATCTGTTATGATTTGCGCTTTCCCGAACTGTTCCGCGCATTGGCAGTGGGAGGAGCCACCGTGTTGACGGTGCCCGCCGCGTTCACACAGACCACGGGCCAGGACCATTGGGAAATTTTATTGCGGGCGCGGGCCATCGAAAATTTTGCGTATCTCCTGGCGGCCGGACAGGGGGGAACACATGCCAACGGACGGCGCACCTTTGGCCATTCGATGATTATCGAGCCATGGGGGCATGTGGTCGCCCAGTGCCCGGACGGGCCGGGTTTTGCCATGGCCGAATTGCAGTCGGACCGGGTCGAACAGAGTCGGCAACGCATTCCCTGCCTGAACCATCGGGTTGACTTTCTGTCTGCCTCCTCTTTGATCGACCGATAAATATTCCTTTCAGTACAGGGCATGTTCCTTTATGATGTCTGCAATGGTGGGGCTTCTTCCGGGCAATCGGGTGATCGATTGTCTGGGGAGGTGCCGCCATCGTGATCCCTGTCAACATCTGTCGAGGGTACGGAGCATATCATGTTTTTTGCTGACATGAATATTGAAAAAAAGCTGGTTTATCTGTTTACGTTATTGTTTTTGTTTGCAATTTGCGTTCTTGGCTACATCCATCTGGCGGATGCCCTGCGCGACTTTGAGCACGAAAAATCGATGACGGCCCAGGCTGCGTTGGATGCGGGCCAAAATGTGCGGGTGGCCATGGGCCAGGTGTGGAAAGAGGAACTGGTTGCAACGGATGCCTTCACTCAAGCCAAGGCGTGTCACAAGGCAGAGACGGTTGATGCGCGGTTGCAGTGTGCCCGGCAGACCAAGTTGTATCGTACCATTCCGGTGATTCGCATGTTGGAGGCCGTGCAGTCGACCACCGAAAAGAGCGGCATGGCGGTGCGGGTGATCAAGCGGGAGCGGCCCCGGGATCCCAAGGCGCAAGGATCATCGACCGAAATCGCCCTGATGGATGAGATGGCCAAGACCGGCCAGGGGGAGATGGCCCGTTCCGATCCGGCCAGTGGGCAGTTTCTCTTTGTACGTGTCATCAAGGCGGATGAAGGGTGTCTGGAATGTCACGGCAACAAGCAGAGGGTGGATTGGTTTGGTTTTGATCAGGAAGATTGGAAGGTGGGCCAGTCGGTGGGTGCCATCATCCTCTCCTCGCCGCTCTCGGAGCTGGAGGAGGCCAAACACCGGATTCTCCTGAAGATGGCACTGGCGGCTGGCAGCGTTTTCCTGGTCGGCCTGTTGTTGTTTACCGGTATGGTTCGTCGGTTTATCGTGGGTCCGGTGCGGCAGATGGCCGACCGGTTGACCCGGATGGCCAGTGGCGATCTGGACGTGACGATAACGGTCAACGCCGGGGATGAGGTGGGACAGATGGCCGCTGCCCTGGACAAAATGGCGGTCAAGTTGCGTGAGGTGGTCAACGAGGTGCGCCAATCCGCCGAATGGGTGGCAACGGGCAGCAAGGAGTTGGTGGAGACCTCAAACAGTGTCTCCGAGGGGGCGGTCAATCAGGCGGCCTCCATTGAGGAGACCTCTTCCGCCATGGAGGAGATGACGGCCAACATTGCCACCAATACCGAAAATGCGACGGCCACCGAGCAGATTGCCGTTTCGGCCAACAAGGATGCCCAGGAGAGTGGTCAGGCGGTGGCCGAGGCGGTGGTGGCCATGAAGGAGATTGCGGGCAGAATTTCCAGCATTGAGGAGATTGCGCGGCAGACCAATCTGTTGGCGTTGAATGCCGCAATCGAGGCGGCCCGGGCCGGTGAGCATGGCAAGGGGTTTGCGGTGGTGGCGGCAGAGGTGCGCAAGCTGGCGGAGCGCAGTCAGTTGGCGGCGGGTGAGATTACCCAGTTGGCCAGTCACAGCACCCTGGTGGCCGAGCGGGCGGGGAGTCGTCTGGCCAATCTGGTGCCCGACATTCAAAAGACCTCTGATCTCGTGCAGGAGATTGCCACCTCCAGTCGCGAGCAGGCGCAAGGGGCCATGCAGGTCAATCAGGCGATTCAGCAACTCGATCAGGTGATTCAGCAGAATGCGGGCGCGTCGGCGGAAGTGGCCGCCACCGCCGAAAAACTGTCCGATCAGGCCGATCAGTTGCAAACGGCGATCGCCTTTTTCAGAACCGGAGACGAAACGGGTGCTCGACGTGGACAGAGCACCTCCCTCCGAAAAGTGGCACGAACAGGCTGATGTGGTCGCTGACTGGGGGCCGTTGTGGTCCCCAGTCAGCTTTTTCCTTCAAATCCGACTCGCTCAAAAACTGCACCATGCCACAGTCCAGCAAGGAATAGTCCATTCGCGAGGCGACCAACCGATCCAACAGAATGGCCATGGGTCCGGGTCTGGATGCAGACCCCCTGTCAGAGTTGCCTTCACCGCTGACCAGGCACATCATTGAACACCCTCCGCGTCATCCAAACGCAGTGCATCCTGAACCATCTCTTCCAGGTTGGTGTCCGCATAGACCTCACCCGGTCCCAATATTTCCTCCAGGTAATGATCCATTAAAGCCGCTCTTCACCGCGCATCTTGTCCAACAGAGAAGAAAACGTCGCCCTGGTCTCGCGTCCCTTTTCGGTCATCATGATATTCTCACCCTCCCCGGACGAACTCCGTCAATCTTTGCCCCACTGTAGCGAATTTTTTTTCCACAATGCCACCGGAATCAGGGCAATCGCATTTCAAACAGCAGACAAAAACGGTTATGGGTGTCCAGATGGAATCGTCATTTCCAGAAAAGGCGAGGATACCTGTTGGACGAAGTGGTGTGATACCAC
>CAIWLA010000131.1 GCA_903913345.1 uncultured Magnetococcales bacterium
ATCGTATACCTGTTCCTGGATGCTCTTGAAATTTTTCAAGGTCAGGCGTGTTATGCGCATGGATTCTTCCATCACGACACTCCAAATACCTTCATGACCTCGTCACCGAGGTGGTTGATCACCTTGACCGCAATACGACCGGATTGGGGTTTTTCAAAGGGGCGGGAGGTATCCCGGTTCAGGGAGGCCCAGGCTTCCGCGTCGATTTCTGCCTTGAGGCTGGTTTTCAGTGCCCGGTAGGGATCGTTGGCCCCCAGGAAATAGGCGTGACGGACAAAAAAGCTCTCCTCGTTGGCCTCGTCATGGGTCAGAGTTTCCACCTGTTTTTTCGCGTCTCGTACCATTACGCGCTCTCCGTCCGAAACGGGTTGATGATCGTCAATGTGCCAGCGATCACCTGCCCATGCTGCATATCCCCGCTATAAAGGGTGTCACAACCTGCTGCCAAAGCGGTCGCCACAATCAAACTGTCCCAGTAGCTGATGCCCAATGACTCACGCAATTGGGAAGCTCGCAAGAAAATGGCCTCATGATCCGTCATGATCTCGCAATCCCAGTGCAATTGCCGGATCACTTCCCGCAGTTCTTCTTCCCCGTACCCCGCTTTTTTGCGCAGGTTGTAGCCCAATTCCCGGATGACCTGTCCATTGATCACCGGTTGTGTCACGGCATTCAACAATTGATTGGCCATGACCTTCTTGGAATATGGGCTTTTTCCCAGGGCGTAAACAAAAACATTGGTATCAACGAAGGCACGGACGGTCATACAATTCATCCCGACTCATGGGTTGCAGATCACCGTACTGCGTGGCCACACGAGTACGCAACGCGGCCAACGGGCCAGAAAATCCTTCGGTTGTATTGTTTGGAGCTTCTCTTGCGTCGAGGGCAGGTTCCGCGCCGATTGGCATCCGGTATCGTGTTGCTAGAAACTCAACAAAATCAAACACCTCTACCTGTTTTTCAGGCGTCAGAGTGCGCAATTTTTCCACCAATTCGGTATATCCCATGATGCAGACTCCTTTCATTTCGGTTCCCTCATGCCGCCTTGCCCGTCACGAATGCGGCCACCAGCTTATCCAATTCCGCCTGTATTTCAAACACCGCCGTAAACTCGGCGAAAGCCCGGCGGCCAAACAGGCCCAGGTTGTTTACCCCTATCCCATTGTACGTAGGTGGGTTTGGCTTGGCGAGGGATGATGGTCGGGGTGGTTTTTCTGGTCGGTACGCCCGGTTTACCGTCGGCCATACGGGTGCAAAACCGCCATGACCGGTTTTTCCCATTCCCGATAACTGCCGATCCAGCCGGTCAAAAAGACCACGGAGGCCCCCCCCGCAAAGGCCATCAGGGTCAGCCACGGGTTGAAAATCCAGATCTCGTTCAGCAATCCTTCCACGGCCAACGCGGTGGTGAACTGCCCGATGACGACACCAATCCCCGCTGCCATGCCACCGAACAAGGCCCATTCGACGGCGACAATCCGGGCCACCTCCCCACGGGTGGCACCGATCAGACGATAGAGGGCGATTTCGTGGGTACGCCGTCGCCGGGAGGCCTCCACGCTGACGCCCAACACCAGGAGTCCAGCCGCCACCGCCGCGCCACCCAAAAATCGGGCGGAACGGGCCACCTGATGGAGCAATGCCCGCACACTCTCCAGCACCGTTCGCGTGGCGATGGCGGTCACATTGTGCAGCCGATCGGTCATGGCCGCCAATAGGGGTTCCTCCTGCTCCATCGGGGCGATCACGGCCGCCATCCAGCTCATCGGCACCCCTTGCAACACCGCTGGCGACAAGATGACGAAAAAATTAAGCCCCAGGTCAGACCAGCGCACCGCGCGCAGATTGGCCACGCGGGCCGTGATCGTCACCCCCTGAATGGTCAACGCGAGGTTGTCTCCCACGGTCAGCCCCAACCCCTTGGCCATCTCCACCTCCACGCTGGCCTCCTGGGCGGTCGGGTCACTCCACCAGGATCCCGCCACCAACCGGTTGCCGGTGGGCATCTCCTCGGCACAGGTCAGGACATATTCCCTGGCCTTGCGCCAGGATTGGGGCTGGTCGGGATCCTCCTCCACCACCTCTTCTCCACTTAACAATCGACCGCGTACCGTTGGAAACATCTGGATGGCCTCCGGTCCTGGTCCGGCAAACCGGCGGGCCGTCTCCTGGAAGATGGGCACCTGGTCCGGTTGAATATCGATGAAAAAAAAGCTGGGCATGTGGCGCGGCAGACGGCTGACCATTTGCTGGTTCAGGTTGTCTTCCAGAAACAGCACACTTCCCACCAGCCCCAACCCCACCCCCAGGGCCATGATCACCCGACCCTGATTTTCGCCCCGGCGCAGCAGTCCATTTACGGCCAATTGGCCATAAAAACGGCGGGGAGTCAGGAGAGGCAGCAGCCAGAGGCTGGCGTGGGCCATGCTCCAGGCCAGCAGCAGCAGTCCCCCCAGACCGACCATGAAGAGCAGACCAAAGCGGCTCTCTCCCGACCAGAGGGCAATCCCCCAGGCAGTCGCAGCGGTGGCCAGGAGTCCCAGCCCACCGAGCCAGAGATCCCTTTTCCTGGAGTGCGGTTCCGCCTCTCCCCCGGCGGCGGTGCAAAAGAGTCGGGCCGGTGAGAGGTGCCGGTTCCACCACAGTGGCCCGGCGGCACACAGAAGGCTCAACACCAGCCCCAGCCCCGCGCCGGTCAACGCCAGCCCGAAGGAGGGCTGATAGACGGCCTCGGACGGGAAGAGGCCGACCAGGATCTGGGGCAGGAGGGTGGGCAGGAGCACCCCCAGGAGGCCGCCCGCCAGACTGGCCAGCCAGACCATGCGCACCGTTGCCCACAAGACCAGGGCGACCAGGTGGCTGGTTTCGGCGCCGAGCAGTTTGAGAATGGCGATGGTGTGGCGATTGTCCCGCAGGTAGGCCGCCATGGCACCGGTCATGGCCATTCCCCCCATCAACAGGGTCAACAAGGCGGTCAGGGCCAAGAACAGGGCAAAACGACGGATGAAACGGCGCACGGTTGGCTGACTCTGTTCCGGTGTCCAGAGGCGAATGCCCGCCGCCTGGGCTTTGGCCCGCAGGGTATGGGCCAGGGCCGTCCCGTTCTCTCCCTCCGCCAGACGGACCGAGACCACCTGGGTCACCCGACTGCCAGGCTGCAACAGGCCGGTCTGTGCCACCCGCGCCAAGGGAATGATCATCCGAGGCCCCAGGCTGAAGAGATGGGTGACGCGGTCGGGTTCACTGGTCAGGGCAGCGGCAATGGTGAACGAGCCATCGCCCAACAGGATGGCCTCGCCGATCTTCAATCCCAGGCGGGTCAGCAGCCCCTTTTCCACCACGGCACCCCCTCCAGAGAGCGCCTGTGCCAGGGATGCCCCCCCCTCCAGTTGCACATGGCCCCGCAGGGGATAATCGTCCGCCACCGCCTTGACCTCCACCAGCAGGGAACGGTTTGACCCTGCCACGCGGGCCATGGCATTGAATTCCAGTCCCGGCGAGAGGGTTCGTCCCGGTCCGGCCACCTGTTGTTCGGCAAAGGTGAGCACCTCGGCAGGCAACGCGTCGGGCAGCCGTCCGGCCCGGAGTGGTATGGCGGCTTGCAGGCGCAGATCGGCGGCCAGCAACTGCCGGGCATTGGCCTCCATGGCCCCCCGCAAAAAGAGGGCCGATGCGGCCACCCCCACCAGTACCGTCACGCAGAGAAAGAGGGCGGCCGCAAAAAAACGGCCATTGATCCGCGTGGTGGAGGCGGCCAACGTGCCGTGGGGGATGGCTATCCGCATGGAGCAGACGCCTCCAATCGACCATCCACCAGATGGAAACGGTGGTCGGCGCGATGGGCCAATTGGGGATCATGGGTCACCAGAAACAGGGTGGAACCCCATTGTCCGGCACAGGAGAAGAGTAGATCTATGATATGTCGGCTGGTATCCTGATCCAGATTGCCGGTTGGTTCGTCCGCCAGAATCAGGGCCGGACGGGTGACAAAGGCCCGCGCGATGGCCACCCGCTGTTGTTCTCCACCCGACAGTTCCGCCGGACGATGGGTGGTGCGATGGGCCAGCCCCACCTGCTCCAGCATGGCCATGGCCCGTGGCCGACTCTCTGGCAATCCGGCCAGATCCAGCGGAAGGGCCACATTTTCCCAGGCGGTCAAGGTGGGGACCAGATGAAAATCCTGAAAGACAATACCCACATGCTGGCGACGAAAACGGGCCAGTGCATCGGCAGAGAGGTTGTTGAGCCACGCCCCATTGACCTGAATCCGTCCTGCGGTGGGTCGTTCCACCCCGGCCAGCAGGGCCAGCAGGGTGCTTTTGCCACTCCCGGACGGACCGAGCAGACCAGCCACCTCTCCCCTGGCCACCGAGAGGGAAATATCCCGGAGAATGGGCAAGGGTTGGCCACCGTGTACCAGCGAATAAAAAACATTGTCGAGGTGAATCATGAATGGAATAATCCCTGTCTGGTGCGACGATTGTACGGCCTTTTGCATCGCCGTTCGTCGCGGTTTTCCTGTTTTGATTGGCATGGTGCTCTGGCTGATGATGATCCCAAATCCCCTTTCGGCGCAACCATCCGCCATTATTCTCTGTCTGGGAGACAGTCTGACGGCGGGTTATGGCGTTCCTTCCACGGCCAGTTGGCCGACTTTGTTGCAAAATCGCCTGCGTCAGGAGGGATATGACCACCGGGTGGTCAATGCGGGGGTCTCCGGGGATACCACGGCGGGGGGGTTGCACCGTCTGGATTGGCTGTTGCGCACCCCACCCACCATCGCCATTGTCGCCCTGGGGGCCAATGATGGTTTGCGGGGCCTGGACCTGCAAGAGATGAAACAAAACCTGGCCGATATTCTCAGGCGACTCCAACAGGCGGGGGTGCGTCCCATCCTGGCCGGGCAGCGGGTTCCTCCCAATTATGGTCGTCCGTACAGCGAACGGTTCGCCGCCATTTATGCCGAGTTGGCCCAGGAAACGGGGGTCACCCTCATCCCCTTTCTCCTGGAGCAGGTGGCCGCTCTTCCAGAACGCAATCAGGAGGATGGCATCCATCCCAACGCCATCGGCTATCAGCAGGTATTGGCCAATGTCTGGCCGGTGTTGCATCCCCTCCTGCCCTGAAACCGGACCGATCCACGAGTGGGATGGTGAAAAAATATCGGGACCGGTCACATTTTTGTAGAGTATGACGGTTGTGCCATGGTATGCTGGGAGTAACGGAAGATCCGAAAACGTAAGGAATGGGTCATGTCTCTTCCCATCAAGCAGATTACATCTCCAGATGGCCGGTTCGGTGAAAGGCCCTCTCGCTTCGCTCCCCCCAAAGAACAGGTGGCAGAGACAGACCCCTCTGCGGCCCTGAGTGAGGTTTTTGGCCATTTTTTCTCCACCCCGCGGACGGCGAGTATTCGCAAAAAAAACCAATTGTTGCGCGATGCCAACGATGCCGTCTCTCTGATTCAGGTGGCCGACGATGGTCTGGATACCACCACCACCACCTTGAGCCACATGCGCCGACTCGCCTCCCCGGATCAAGCCGATGGGGCGCACGGTGCCGTTGACCGACTGACGGAACAACTGGCCCTTACGGAGGATATTTGGACCATTGCCCAGCAAACCCTGTTCAATGCCCAACCCGTGTTGAATGGTCGCGTCCATCAGCAACGGTATGCGGCCGGTGAGGGTTCGGAAAATCTCGTTCCCATCTCCATTTCTGACATTGGCGGGATGGCGTTGCAGCTTCAGAAGGCCATCGGGGCTGCGGTCAACAGGGAGTCCGTCATGGGCAGTGCGGAGGTGGCCGATGCCCAACTGGAGCTGATTGATCAAATGCTGGGGTCGGTTGCCGAGATGCGGGCTGCGCTGGACGCTTTGCAAACCCGTTTTGCGGAGGCCGTCGCCCGTTTGCAGCGTCTCACGGAAAACACGTTTGAGGCCAGCAATCGCATTTCCGACGTGGGCATTGCCATCGAAACCTCCACCATCACCCGGAATGCCATTCGCCAGTTGGCGGAGCAGTCCGTTCCGGTCCAGGCCAATCAGGAACCCCAGTTGACCATGCAGTTGCTGAATTAGCGGGCCAACAAGGGGGAGGGAGACCGGTTTTGTAAAAGGATTATGGGGGTCTGGGGGAGATTATCTCCCCCAGTGGGGGTG
>CAIWLA010000132.1 GCA_903913345.1 uncultured Magnetococcales bacterium
GGGTCCAGGGGGATTATCCCCCTGGTGGGGTCCAGGGGCGAAGCCCCTGGTAGGGGTTTGGGGGCGAAGCCCCCAAATAAGGATATTTTCTTTCCTGTGCGTGGATCTACTGGACACCCAGCTCTTTGGATACGCGACTCATCCAGTCGTTTTTCTGGGTAAAATCGACAATCCGCTCCTGTTTGATCTGTTCCCTGGCAATCCAGGCGGCGGAGCCGATTCCATCGATCAAGCCCAGTTTGACCGCCTCCTCCCCGGTCCAGATCAACCCTTCAAACAGTTCGATCTTGCCGGGTTTCAGCCGTTCGCCCCGGCCTTTGCGCACGGCTTCCACAAACTGGAGGTGGATTTGATCCAGCAGGGTTTGGGCGTGTGCCTTTTCGGAATCATCCACCGGACCAAACGGGTTGAGAAAGGCCTTGTTTTTTCCGGAGGTCAGCAGACGGCTCTCCATGCCCAGTTTGTTCAGGGTCTCCTGAAAACCGAAGCCCTGCATGATGACGCCGATGGAACCCACCAGGGTGGCCTTGTCGGCATAGAGGAAGGGGACGGCGGCGGCGATATAATATCCCCCTGAGGCGCAGAGATCCTCCAGGGCCGCATAAAAGGGGGTGTCGGGAAAACGCTTGCGCAACCGGAGGATTTCATCATACACCTGTCCGGCCTGCACCGGGGATCCCCCTGGGCTGTTGATGCGCAGGATCACGCCAGCGGTGTTGGGATCTTCAAAGGCCTTGGTCAGCCCCTTGATGATATTGTCTGCGCTGTTGTTGGTCGCCACCAGGATGGGACCGCGAATGTCCACCATCGCCGTCTGTTTTTTGTGCGAAGTGGATTGCAGTTCGACACCATGCCACTGATCGGCCGTGCTGACCCAGAAAACGGCGAGCAGATAGAGGGCGATGAAGACACGGAACCACCCCTTGCCACGCCGAACCCGTTTTTGTTCCTTCAGATGTTCCACCAGGATGGCTTCCAGGGCGGCGCGTTCCTCGGCTCGACTGGCCTCGACGCGTTCCAGCCATTCCAGGTCCACCCGGTCGGACGACAAGGGGGTGGGAAAATCGGAGAGTCCGGGTTCCTGTTTGTTGATCATGCCTGGCTGGTCTCCTCATCCAAAAAGGGGTCAATCAATCGTTTTTAAACCCGGCCATCTCGGCGGCCGTCTTGAGACGAATGTGCAGACGCTGTCTCAATTGGCCCACGCTGAAACGCAGTTCGTAGACATCGCACTGACGGCACTCTTGCAGCGCGGCATCGCGCAGGTTGCTTTTGTTGGCCCAGCAGGGGGCATCATTGTCCACGATCGCCGAACATCCCTTCCGGTTGTCGTAGCGGCATCCCTTGACCTCCCAGCAGGGGACCAGCGACAGCAGGTGGCGGATGCCGGCAATGCCGATGCTGGTCTTGATCATGCGCCGCACCTCCATGAGCCACTCCACATCCCGTTCGGTAAAATCGCGGGTGCCCGCACTGTTTTTCTGGGAGACAAACAAACCTTCCCGTTCGTACATGTGAATCGTGCGGATGGAGATGCCCAGTCGCTTGGCCACAATCCCGATTTTCATCGTCATCTAGGCCGGGGGCGGCAGGGGATGACGGTCCGCTGGATCGACCAAATGGTAAAAGGCCTGCCTGCCGGCAAAACGGGCCGTTGTGCCCAACGCCTCTTCAATGCGGATGAGCTGATTGTATTTGGCCAGTCGATCGGAACGGTTCAAGGAGCCGGTCTTGATTTGCCCGGCATTCAGTGCCACGGCGAGATCGGCGATGGTGGTATCTTCGGTCTCTCCGGAACGGTGGGAGATGACCGTGGTATAACCCGAACGGCGCGCCATCTCCACGGCCTCGATGGTTTCGGTCAAGGTGCCAATCTGGTTGACCTTGATGAGGATGGAGTTGGCGATCCCTTCCCGGATGCCGCGACCCAGGAGGAGGGGGTTGGTGACAAACAGATCATCGCCCACCAGTTGAATCCGCCGACCCAACCGTTCGGTCAACATTTTCCAGCCCCGCCAGTCGCTTTCGGCACAGCCATCCTCGATGGAAATGATGGGATAACGGTTGCAGAGATCCTCGTAATAATCCACCAACTCTTCCACCTGCAGATTGCGGTCTTCCCCCGCCAGATAATATTGTCCCACCTCTTCCCGGTAAAATTCCGAGGAGGCGCAGTCCAAGGCCAGCAGAATATCCTCCCCCGGACGATAGCCCGCCATCTCCACGGCTTGCAGGATGACTTGGATGGCCTCCTCGTTGGAGGAAAGATTGGGCGCGAAGCCCCCTTCATCCCCCACGGAGGTATTCAAACCGCGATCCTTGAGCACCTTTTTCAGGTGGTGAAAACACTCCGCTCCCATGCGGATGGCCTCCGTGACCGAGGCCGCCGTCACGGGCAGGATCATGAACTCCTGGATATCCACATTATTATCGGCATGTGCCCCGCCGTTGACAATGTTCATCATGGGGAGCGGCAGGAGATGGGCATTGGCCCCACCCAGATACCGATACAGGGGTTGCCCCGTACTGGCCGCTGCCGCTTTGGCCGTGGCCATGGAGAGGCCCAGGATGGCATTGGCCCCCAGACGGCTTTTATCTTCCGTACCGTCCAACGTCAGGAGGGCGGCGTCAATGGCCCGTTGTTCGCGGCAGTCCCGGCCCACGATGGCCCGCGCCATCTCGCCGTTGACGGCCATCACCGCCTTTTGCACCCCCTTGCCCAGATAACGGACCGGATTCTTGTCCCGTAATTCCAGGGCTTCCCGGCTGCCGGTGGAGGCCCCGGAGGGGACGGCGGCCCGGCCAAAGGCCCCCCCCTCGGTCCAGACATCCACCTCCACCGTTGGGTTGCCGCGTGAATCCAGGATCTCGCGGGCCTGTATTTTTTTGATCGCGTTCATAATCATCCTTTATCGGTATGGAAAGGACATTGTCCTGTTTGTTTTTCCTGACAAATCAAATCGCCCAACAGTTTAACCTGTTGAGGCACAATAGCCAAGCGGGAACGCCGTTCTTTGGAGTTGTTGCAGAGCCTGCCTGGCTTCAAGACCCAGACCTTTCTCAAAATGGGCCAGATGCAACCCGGAACCGATCAAATAATCTTCCAGACGAATCAACTGGATGGGATGGTCTTGACAAAC
>CAIWLA010000133.1 GCA_903913345.1 uncultured Magnetococcales bacterium
CAAAAAGCTGCTCGTCACGGGGGCCGGAGTCGCCTGTTCCAGAAAAATGGCCAGTGCGACATGTTGATCCCTGCGTTCAGCCGTCGGGCTGGTCAACAAAAAACGCAGGGCGGGGGTCGAACGAAACAGATCCAGAAAACCGTTCAGGTCACGGCCAACGGCTTCCAAAAGGTTTTGTTCCACCGCCAACTCCGCCAGGGCGGCGGCATAACGTTTGGCTAGGGTAGTTTCATGCACGGCTTTCGATTCCTCCCGACATAAACATGTTTTCCCGGAATGTGAGTGCTCCTCAGACAGTGGCCCCTCCAGACCGCGTGGAGAGTTCTAACACAGTTACCCTCCGTGTTCAACGGTCCTTTTTGTCCAAATGTACGGGCAAACCGCGATCGTTTCCGCTACACTGGAGACCGGATGCGCCAGGAAGAGTCTGCCTGCCTCGATTTATTTTTATTTTCATCACTGTTACCCAGGAACAGATGGACGCCAAACCGGAAAAAATCTCTCTCGACCCACTGCATCATGCCTGTCAGGCGTTGTCGGCTGGCCAAATCATCGCCCATCCCACCGAGACGGTGTTCGGTTTGGCGGTGGACCCCTGGCAACCCGCCGCCCTGCACCACCTGTTGCAGCTCAAAGGACGCACCGCCATCAAGGGATTCATTCTGCTGATTCCCGACAGGCAGGCATTGGAGCAGCTGGTTTTACCCCCTCCGCCGCTGGCCCGCATACTCATGGACCATTTCTGGCCCGGCCCCCTCACCCTGGTGCTGCCCGCCCGTCCGGGGTTGCCCCTGGCGGTCACCGGGGACAGCGGTTGGGTGGCGGTGCGGCACTCCTCATCCCCTGTGGTCCAGGCCCTGTTGCGCCTCTGGCAAAGACCCCTGGTCTCCACCAGTGCCAATTCCACCGGTCAACCACCCGCCCGTTCGGCCACGGCAGTGCGTCAACTGTGGGGCCACGCCATACCCATCGTCCTGGAGGGAGAGACGCCACCTGAGGCCCAACCCTCCACCCTGCTGCGGGTGGAGGGCGACCGGATCCACCTGTTGCGGGCGGGCGCGATTACCAGTGCACAGTGGCAGGCCGTGCTGTCAGGGATTGAAAGGGCGCATCACAGCAGACATGATCAGCGGCTTCGCCCCTGGCCCCCCTGATCGCTGAAAAAAGACCGACATCCTCTCGTTCGATGCCACGGCGGTCTTTCGCCGCATCTGGAAGAGGACCGTTGCCTCGTCTGAACAAGTCGCCTACAATGGTTCTCAGGCGGGGGAATCGGAACCGTTTGTACGATTCACACAGAAACCAGCGCAGGGCTGGACATTTTTTTTCGGGAGTGTGTCACCATGGAAATATTAAACCTGATTCCAATCGGCTTTCTGGCATGGGTCGTCTGGGTGGCGGTCAAGGGGGGGATGACCCATGATCGTGTGGATCGCTATTTTCAAAAATATCGCATCCCCATCGCCAGAAAGTCACGCAACTTTTTTGGGGTGCCCAGTCCCGACCTGTAGAGTGCCAAACAGACATCGGGAACATCGAGCAAGGGGGTCCATGCCATGGCAAAAAAACAGGTGGGTGTGGTGTTGTCGGGTTGTGGCGTGCATGACGGCACGGAGATCCATGAAGCCACGTTGATACTCTATTTTCTGGATCGGGCGGGTGCCCAGGCGGTCTGCATGGCACCCGACATGGCCCAACACCATGTCATCAACCATTTCAGCGGGGCGTTGAGCAGTGAGACACGCAATGTCCTGGTGGAGTCGGCCCGCATTGCCCGAGGCAACATTCGCGACATCGCCACGGTCCAGGCCGAGAGACTGGACGCCTTGATCCTGCCGGGCGGCTTTGGGGCGGTCAAAAATCTCTCCAACCTGGCCTTTCGCGCCGCCAAACCCCAGATCAACGAGGCCCTGCTCCTCCTGTTGCAGGCCATGCACGCAGCGGGCAAGCCCATCGGTGCCACCTGCATTGCACCGGCCCTGCTGGCGGTCGCCCTGGCCGATCGGGATCTGCTCCTCACCATCGGCACCGATGCAGAGACCGCCGAAGATATCCAGGCCACGGGCAACCGTCATCAGGAGAGCACCGCCGATGCCATCGTGATCGATCCCCTCCACAAGGTGGTCACCACGGCGGCCTACATGTGCGCCTCCGGCATTGGCGAAGTCGGTATCGGCATCGAAAAACTGGTTCGGCAAGTGCTGGCCTGGAGCTGAAGGAGTGGCCGACCCCCTGCTGCCGGCCCGTCTGCTGTACGCCATCAGCGAACAGTCGGCCGATCTCTTTTACGCCACCGGCTTTTTCGCCCCCGATCCCTTCCTGCTGGTTCATGATCAGACGGGAAGCCGCCACATGGTGGTCAGTGCCCTGGAGATGGATCGGGCACGGCGATCGGCGCGGGTGGATCATGTCCACGAATGGAGCCTCATCCAGACCCAATACCAACAACGGCATCCCCAGGAAAAAGGCGACGAAAAGCAGTTGATCGCCTTTTTCCTCCAATCGTTATCCATTCAACGGGCACTGGTTTCGCACGATTTTCCGCTGGGTCTGGCCGATCATCTGCGCGCCGCTGGCATCGACCTGACCCCGGTGGAGGGGGCTTTCTGGCCGGAACGCCAATACAAACGTCCCGAAGAGGTGGCCGCCGTGGAGACCGCCCTGGCCCGGACGGGCGAGGCCATGACCCTGGCCATCGAGCTGATCCGGGCTGCCCGCATCGGTGCCGATGGTTGGCTGTATCACGGTGGAGAACCCCTGACCAGCGAACGGGTACGGGGGGAGATCCATGCCTTTTTGGTTCGCCATGGGGCCACGCCGCAACACACCATTGTCGCGGGCGGACGCCAGAGTGCCGACCCCCATGAGGCGGGTTCCGGCCCCTTGCCCGCCCATCAGCCGATCATTCTGGATATTTTTCCCCGCATGACCCAGAGCGGTTATTGGGGTGACATGACCCGCACCGTCTGTCGCGGCACCCCATCCGACCGTCTGCAACGGATCTGGGCGGCGGTCCAGGGGGCACAGGCGGTGGCCATGGCCCGGATTCGGGCCGGGGTGGATGGACAGGTGGTCCATGCGGCGGTCACCGCCCATTTGACCGCCGCCGGTTTTCCCACCGGCCGCACCGCAGAGGGGTTGCAGGAGGGCTTTTTTCATGGCACCGGGCACGGTCTGGGGCTGGAAATCCACGAAGGCCCCCGGATCGGTCAACGGGGGCAGATCCTGGAAACCGGCCACCTGGTGACGGTGGAGCCGGGGCTGTATTATCCCGACCTGGGCGGGGTTCGGTTGGAGGATGTGGTCCTGGTGGAGGCGGAAGGGTGTCGCAATTTGACCCAATTGCCCCAGTTTTTGCAGGTTTAGTCGCCCTATCACAGGACGGTGTGGGGTTTTACCAAAAAACGATTGAAAAAAGGGTGGAGGGCGTCTGGGGGGGGAGACAGTTCTCCGCCTCCCCCAGAAGAGGCATTCAGCAATTCGTCCAATCAAAATCAGCCTGGTCGATCCCCTACTGCCGTTTCAACCGCCCAGTCACCGACCCATGCAAAATTTCCGACAATCGACACAGCCGATCTTCGGTCTCGATGATCAATTTTTTGGCCTCCCTTTCCACCTTGGAGAGGGCGAGACTGTTGGCTTCCACACTCTTGTCCAGCTTGAGCATTCTGG
>CAIWLA010000134.1 GCA_903913345.1 uncultured Magnetococcales bacterium
GGGGCTGATGGGGGGGGGGCTTATGGGGGGGGGCTGATGGGGGGGGGACTGATGGGGGGGGGATCTGAGAGGGGGGGTGTTTATCCGGTCCAACTGGCTGGCCTCTCGTGTTCTGATCTTCAATCGCCCATTGGCCAGGAGGCACGGCGGGCCACCGCGCTGTTTGTACGCAGGGGAATAGAGGTGGCTGTGTGGCGGGAAGCAGAGGATAAGGCGATACTGGCCGATCTGTTCGACAGGGAGAACAGTTTGCTGAATCGACAACTGGTGCGTCAGGGTCTGGTCGAGACAACGGAGGAGCGGTTTCGCGCCGACGAACAGGAGGCACGCTCTGCCCGGCGTGGCCTGTGGCAAAACCGTCAGTGACCGACGATCCTGACCGTTTTCGCCCTGTTCCCTGGCCTATGCCGGCAAAAGAGAGTCCACCGGGTGCAGCCCAAGCATCTGCCGAAAGGGTGGGTCCGACAGCAAGGGTGCCTTGCCCAGTTGCACCAGACAGGCCTGACCGATACGATACAAAACGGCCTTGTCCGTCCGGGGGAGACGGTCAAAATCTTCTGTCCATTCGAGATGTTGCAACACACCGTGCAAATGATTGCCCAGGGGAAAGAGCCGGTGGCCCGCCTGCGCAGGATGCCCATGGATCGTCTGCCCAATATAGGGGGCAGCACAACGGTCACACACCACCTGTCCGCGTTTGGCTGAAAAATAGGCCAGCCGTGCGGTGATTCCACACCCCGCACAACAATCGGTGCGCCAGCCATAGCCCAGGGCACGGATCAAGCGTCCCTGGCAGATGCCCATCACCGACAACGGATCGGCCCCCGTATCCAAGCCATTCCAGGCCCACTCCAGCAGTTCAAATACATTCGGATTGGGTTCAAACGGCACCATGAAGCGGTAAAGGATCTCCTGTGCCACCTGGGCGGCCAGCAGGGCGGTCGCCAAGTGCATCAAGCGATGCCGGGGGTGCATAATCTCCACAGAGGTCAGGGTGGAGAGACCCTGCGCAGAGCGGGCAGAACGGCCTATGACCACCGTATGAAAGCCGGCCAGTGCCGCCCGGTCCAACAGAACAGCAGACCGACCCGTTGCGCGAACCCCACGGGCCACCGCCGCCAACAGCCCCCCCTGCCGGGTAAAACAGTGCAAAAGCAGAGAAGTCTCCCGGAACGGTGTGCGCCGCAGCACCAGGGCTTCATCGGAACAACGCATCATCCTCGGCGTCGCCCTGTCGCTTTTCCGGCGATGGATAGCCCAAATCACGCAACAGACCGGCATCTTCGCTCCAGTCCTTGCGTACCTTGACCCACAGTTTCAAAAAAATGCGTACCCCGAAAATCCGTTCCAACTCTGTGCGGGCTGACGAGCCTATCTGCTTCAACATGCTGCCCTTTTGGCCAATCACAATCCCCTTTTGAGACTCCCGCTCCACCAGAATGGTGGCCACCACATCCCATATCTCCTTCTCGCCAACCGGGATGCGTGGCTGAAACATGCTCAGCTTGACCGCCAGGGAATAGGGCAACTCCTTTTGCAGGTGCATGAACAGCTTTTCCCGGATCACCTCAGCCGCAAAAAATTGTTCCGGTTGGTCGGTCCACTGATCATCGGGAAAATAATGCGGACCTTCGGGCAGATGCGATGGCAACAGGGAGAGCAAATGGTCCACATTATAGCCCGTCAGGGCAGACAACGGGATGACCGCCGCACAGGGCACATTCTGCAATGCCTGCAAATGGGCATAGAGTCTGGAATTTTCCAGACGATCCACCTTGTTCATCACCAGAAACAGGGCCGTCGAGGAGGGGGATGGCCCAGCGGATGTCTGGTCGTTGGACGGGTCATCTCTCTGGGGCAGACGCGCCAGAATCTCCCGATCCGCCTCCTGAATGCCCCGGTTGGCGTCCATGAAATAGAGGATGGCATCCACATCCTGGCAGGCGTCATAGGCCGTTCGCACCATGGCCTTGTTGAACAGGGAGTCACCGGGACGGTGAATGCCGGGGGTGTCGAGAAAAATCATCTGGCACCCTGGCCGATGGCATACCCCCAGAATGCGGGTGCGGGTGGTCTGCGCCTTGGGGGTGACAATGGCCACCTTGCGTCCCAATACCGCATTGAGAAATGTGGACTTTCCCGTGTTCGGTTGACCGGCAATGGCGACAAACCCCGATTTGAAGGGGGGCGTCTGCGTGCCCGGTTGGTCTCCCGCGCCAGAAGGCGAAGGGGATGAAGAGCGATTGGTCATGCGTGATTGGCTTCCTTTTCTGTCCCACTGGTCGATGCGTCGGCGGGTTCCCGTTCCTGGCCATTCAAGGGGGATGTCCGTCCGTCTGTTTCATGCTGCCCGTTTGTTTCATGCTGACCCTCTGTTTCATGCCGGTACAAGGCCGCATAAACCGCCTTGGCGGCGGCCTGTTCGGCGTTGCGTTTGCTGCGACCAAAGCCGATACAGGAGAAGGGATCGGGTTCCCCCATGCCTCGGTCCACCACACAGGCAATCTGGAAAACCCGTTCATGGGGCAGACCATCGATGGTGATCACCTGATAGTCGGGCAAGGGAAGTCCCGCGCCTTGCAGCCGTTCCTGGAGCATGGACTTGTAATCCTTGTCCCATTGCCCTGGACGGCAGTCACTCAATACCTCTGCGAACAGGCGTTGGACCACCTCACAGGCGGCGGTGTAACCCCCATCGAGATAAATGGCACCGAGCAGGGCCTCCACCGCATTACCCAGAAGCGATGTCTTGCCCCGGCCACCGCTCAACAACTCCCCCCGGCCCATATGCAGAAAACGGCCCAGCTGGTGGGTGTGGCTGATGCGGGCCAAAGACTGGGTGTTGACCAGTGCCGAACGCCAGTGGGAGAGGGCACCCTCCGGCTGGTCTGGAAAACGTCGAAACAGCCAATCCGAAATGGCCAGTCCCAGCACGGCATCGCCCAAAAATTCCAGTCGCTCATTGTGCCCGATACGGTCGGGAGGACGGCCATCCAGGGCAGAGGAGGGGAGTGACGACTCCCCTCCGCCCGGTCCGTCTTGCAAATAGGATCGGTGGGTCAGTGCGCGGCACAAAATATCCAGATGGGCAAAATGATACCCCAACTGTTGCTGCAACGCCTCCAGGGAGGTATCCCGATCCATCGGTTCCCCCTCGTCTGGCGATTCATCGAGACCATCCGCCACCGCCTCATCCCGTGCAGGTGCAGAATCCATTGGACACCCTATTCCTTTTCAATCGACACCGCCATGATCCTTCCTCTCCTCCATGGCCAAGACCAACCGTTTCAACCGGCATCAACTCTCCGTCTCGTAGACAAAGGCCCACTGTTCATGTCCATCCAGGATAAAGGTGCGATCTCCTATCCGTAATTCCAGCGGGACAAAATAATGGACGGTGACCCGATAGCCATGGCCGATGGGCAAAATTTTGAACGTCTCCGGGGAGAGGGGGACGCGGGAGCGACCCAGTTCAAATTTGACCCGACGCTGCACCTCTTCCAGAGGCAATTGGGCATACTCCTTGACGACCCGATCGGCCAATTCGCGCAACAGAAAGCACTCGTAAATCTTGGGCAGCGTGTTGGCCGCCATGGAGAAGAAGGCACCCGCGAGACCGATCAGAAACAGGACGGTGACAAAAGAAAACCCCCCCGCTGGTCCAACCCACCGTGATGTCCGCCCAGATCCGTTCACCGGTTATGGCCTCCTTGTGGTTATTTGATCGCCTGACCCATCCGCTCCCAACGCACAGTTCCCTCCTGATGATCCCAGGACCAGAAGAGGATCAACGCCTCGCCCACCAGACGATAGGCGGGCACAAAGCCCCAGACCCGGCTGTCATTGCTGTTGTCCCGATTATCACCCATGACAAAATAGTGGCCCGGCGGAACGGTGGTATCGGTGCCATCCGAATAGGGAAAAGGCCGCACCAACACGGAATGGACCACCTCTTTCCCATCGGCAGAGGCAGGCAATTTTTCGGCCAGGCGCAGGGATTCCACCTCTTGCCCATGTTCATTCTTGTAAGAAAATTGACCGGTTGATTCATAACCCACCGGTTCACCGTTCAGATACAACCGTTTATTGCGATAGGTGAGATGATCCCCCGGCAGACCGATGATCCGCTTGATATAATCCTTGCGGGGATCCTGGGGATATTCAAAGACCGCCACATCGCCCCGCCTGGGTCCGGTGCCCATGCCAATACGCGCCTGCGTAAAGGGAATACGGTGCCCGTAAGCCATCTTGCTCACAAACAGATAATCGCCTACCAGCAACGTGGGAATCATGGATCCGGACGGAATTTTGAATGGCTCAACGACAAAGGTTCGAACCACCAGGGCAATGCCCACTGCCATGGCGATGGCTTCATAGTATTCGACCCAAAGATCCTGTCTGGCAAAAAAACGTTTGCCGCCGATAAACATGAACAGGCTGACGGCGATCAAGGCTATTGCGGCCATCATGCCGAAGCTCAAAGAATCGTTCGGTTCACCCCCCGGTGCCGGTCCATCCCCCACCCCGTAAATACCCAGCATGAACAGGCCGGTCGCCAGAAGCAGGATACCGTGCCAGAGGTGTTTCCTCTCTCCCACCTCTCGGTGTCCTTCTGTTATTGAGATGTTCCGTTCATCCATGCATTGGCTCCCACTTGTCCTTTAAAAAGGATGGCCTAGTCCACCCTGAGTACGGCCAGAAATGCCTCCTGGGGCACCTCCACCCGACCAATCTGTTTCATCCGTTTTTTGCCCGCCTTTTGCTTTTCCAGCAACTTTCTCTTGCGGGTGATGTCTCCCCCATAACATTTGGCCGTCACATTCTTGCGCAACGCCGTCACCGTCTCCCGTGCAATCACCTTGGCCCCGATGGCCGCCTGGATGGCCACTTCAAACATTTGCCGATGGATCACCTCGCGCATCCGCTTGACCAGGTCGCGACCGCGATTTTGACTCTTGTCCCGATGGACAATGACCGACAGGGCATCCACCGGTTCGCCGTTGATCAAAATGTCCAGTTTGACCATATCACCGGGACGGTATTCCAAAAATTCATAATCCAGAGAGGCATAGCCCCGCGAAAGGGACTTGAGACGGTCAAAAAAATCCATCACCACCTCGCTGAGTGGCATTTCATAGTGCAGCATGATGCGGGTGTCGGAAATATAGGACATATCCCGTTGCAGACCACGACGTTCCGTACACAGCTGCATCACCGCGCCCAAATGTTCCGTGGGAACCAGAATGGAGGCCTTGATGAACGGTTCATCGATCCGTTCGTAACGCCCCGGAGGGGGCAAATCGGCGGGATTATGGACCTCGATCAATACCCCATCGGTGCGCAATACCTGGTAGACCACCGTTGGAGCCGTGGTGATCAGGTCGAGGTCAAATTCCCGCTCCAACCGCTCCTGGACAATTTCCATGTGCAACAGCCCCAAAAAACCGCACCGACAGCCAAATCCCAGGGCGGGGGAGGTTTCCGCTTCAAAGTGAATGGCTGAATCGTTCAGGGAGAGTTTTTCGAGGGCATCCGTCAAGGCCTCATAGTCGGAGGCGACCACCGGATAGAGGCCAGCAAACACCATGGACTTGGCCTCACGAAAGCCGGGCAATTGTTCGGTGGTGGGTCGGGAGGCATCGGTCATGGTATCGCCGACCCGGGCCTGGGAGACATCCTTGATCCCGGCCACGACAAACCCGACCTCTCCGGCAGAGAGGGAGGGCATATAGGTCATTTTGGGGGTAAAAACGCCCACCCCATCCAGGGGATAGTCCATGCCAACGCTGATCAGGCGAATCTTGCGGGTCTTTTCCCCCGGTCCATGCGTCACCATTTTGCCATCATAGACCCGGACGAGGGAGATGACGCCCAAATAATTGTCGTACCAGGAGTCCACCACCAACGCCTTGAGTGGGGCGTCCAGATGGCCGGTCGGGGGGGGGATCAGGGAGACCACTGCCTCCAGAATCTCACGAATGCCAATGCCCGACTTGGCAGAGGCCAGGACCGCCTGGGAGGCATCCAGACCGATGACATCCTCAATCTGTGCCCGGACCCGTTCCGGTTCGGCGGAGGGCAGATCAATCTTGTTCAGGACGGGTACAATGGCCAGGTTGTGTTCCATGGCCAGATAGACATTGGCCAGGGTTTGCGCCTCCACACCCTGCACGGCATCCACCACCAGCAACGCCCCCTCACAGGCGGCCAGCGAACGGGAAACCTCATAAGAAAAATCCACATGTCCAGGGGTATCGATCAGGTTCAGGATGTAGGTGCGACCATTCAACGCCCGATAGGTCAGGCGAACCGACTGGGCCTTGATGGTAATACCCCGTTCCCGTTCCAGATCCATACTGTCCAGGACCTGCTCGGTCATGTCGCGCGCTTCCAGGCCGCCGGTAAATTCGATCAATCGGTCAGCCAACGTGCTCTTGCCGTGATCAATATGGGCAATGATAGAAAAGTTACGAATATGGTCCAAGGACATAAGATGCGGTAGTCGGGGAGATAGGGTTGATGCCAGGTCGGGTCCGGTTTGATCTCACGGTGCACAGGGCGGGTGGCCACGGCTCGGCCAGATGCCCACCTGTTGCGATCCAGGAACCTACTTATAATCCCCCCGATCGGTTTTAGCCAGTTCTACTGTGGCCAAAACGGCTGTTCGGTGCAACAATTCTCGTTCTTCGCCCTTTTCCGAGACGGATGAGAGGGTGCGCAGGGCATGGTCACGGGTTTCGCGCAGTCGCTCCCGTGCCGCATCCAGTCCGCCAACCCCGATGGAGGACTGCACCAGATCGTGCCCCAGGGCCGACAGGGAATCCAGCAATTCGTCGGTCGTTTCCAACTGTTCCCGCCGTTGATGGCGACCCGACTCCGAACCGGTCGTGCCAGGATCAAACTGTATGGTCTGGATGACGGCAACCGTGTCCAACTCCCTGGCCCCGGAAACTTCCGCCAGTTGCCGGGCAAAAACTTCCCCCGCAACGGGACCGGTTACCCTATTGTTGCCGGTTACTGCGGACCGGGCACTGGCTGTATCGCCTTTATCCACGCGGCGGATGGTCATGAAGCTCTCCCAACGGCAATCTTGTGATGAACAGTGTGGCACAAAGTGGCTTTGGCATCAAAAAAACGCCTCGGTTGCCCCACCTTTCAATCAAAAACGGTGCCAAGATCCCAAAGGAAAAGAAATATTTTTAGGCCAGAGAGGGGATCTCCCCTTTTTCCTGACGGGGAACCGTTTTTTGGGGCCGAATGTCAACACACCCTAGACCCCCTGGCGGGGACGACCCCTCTTGTGCACCAGTTTGTTCAGGGCATTGATGAGGGCCTTGGCAGAGGCCACGATGACATCGGAGTCGGCCCCCTGTCCTTGTGCCACCCGATCGCCTCTTTTCAGCCGTACCGTTACCTCGCCCTGGGCATCCGTGCCGCCGGTGATCGCATGTACCTGGTACAATTGCAACCCCACCTCCTTCATTTCCGGCACGATTTGGGCAATGGCCTGGAAGACCGCATCCACGGGTCCAGCCCCCCAACTGGCCCCCCGCCGCCTCTCCCCTTGAACATCCATCTCCACCGCAGCGACCGGCGTATCCTGAGTTCCCGATGCCACATGGAGTCGTATCAGTCGATAATGCTCGGTCTCCCGCATGACTTCATCATCCACCAGGGCTTCCAGATCCGCGTCGAACAGCTCCTGCTTTTTATCGGCCACCTCTTTGAAACGCCGGAAGGCCCGTTCCAGATGGTCGGGGGAGAGGTCATAACCGAGCATTTCCAATCGATCGCGAAAGGCATGTCGCCCGGACAATTTGCCCAGGATCATGCGATTGGCGGTCAGGCCAACCGAATCAGGGGTCATGATCTCGTAGGTCGTGGCCTCTTTGAGCACCCCATCCTGATGAATGCCGGCCTCGTGGGCAAAGGCGTTGGCACCCACAATCGCCTTGTTCGGTTGCACGGGAAAACCGGTGACAGCGGAAACCAGTTTGGATGTCCGGCTGATTTCGGTGGTGACGACCCCTACCTGGAACGGCAGGAGATCCCGGCGGGTGCGGATGGCCATGACCACCTCTTCCATGGCGGCATTGCCCGCCCGTTCGCCCAGGCCGTTGATGGTGCATTCCACCTGCCGCGCACCGTGAAGCACCGCCGACAGCGAATTGGCGACCGCCAGCCCCAGATCGTTGTGACAATGGACCGAGATGACCGCTCGATCTATATTGGCAACCCGTTCGATCAGGGTGCGAATGCGTAGACCAAACTCATGGGGAAGGGTATAACCAACGGTATCGGGTATGTTGACGGTGGTGGCCCCGGCGGCAATGACCGCCTCGACAATACGGCAGAGAAAGTCAATCTCCGTGCGGCCAGCGTCTTCGGCAGACCATTCCACGTTGCGGGTATATTTTCGGGCGTGGCGGACAGCGTCCACGGCCGCCTCCACCACCTGGTCTGGCTGCATGTTGAGCTTGTGCCGCATGTGGATGGGGCTGGTGGCGATAAAGGTGTGAATGCGGGGATCCACCGCGCCAGAGAGGGCCTCCCACGCCCGATCAATATCCATCCGTGTCGCCCGCGCCAGGCCAGCGACGCTGCACTCTTTCACCGCAGCGGCCACTTTCTGGACGGCTTCAAAATCGCCCTGGGAGGCCATGGGGAAACCGGCCTCGATCACATCGACCCGCAGTCTTTCCAATTGTTTGGCAATACGCAATTTTTCGTCCACGGTCATGGAGGCACCGGGCGACTGTTCTCCATCCCGCAATGTGGTATCGAAAATGATGATTTTTTCTTCGGCCATCGCATCACCCAAAACAGCCAGTCAGAGCACTCTTTGATTGTGTGCATAAAAAAAGCGGTCATGGCAGGGGGCCAATAACCGCTCACAACCAACAAATTTTGGTCGGGACGAGAGGATTTGAACCTCCGACCCCTAGCACCCCAAGCTAGTGCGCTACCAGTCTGCGCCACGCCCCGTACAGCATGACGGGCAATCTACGCTACTCTCGTGGCGTTGTCCAGTCATCATATCACCGCCACCACGGTAAATTTGTTCTCGACCAGTGAAGCTACGAAACGGTAGCGCGA
>CAIWLA010000135.1 GCA_903913345.1 uncultured Magnetococcales bacterium
AAGTGTACCACCTGGGCGGCTGATTTTCCTCTCTTCCGGCCCGCCTTTTACGGAGTCTTTCGCTGCCACTCCATTCTGATCAATTCCTGTTTCCGTTTGCCGTGTGCAGGAGATGCCCCCACGGCTCTTTATCCAAACCTCGATCCAGAATACGCTTGAGGCTGCTGAAGCCGACCTCATGTATGTTGATTATGACCGAACGGTCAACTATTTTTGTTGACATCCCCGCGTCCTGTTGCTATACAGAAATTATGGGACGAACAAGCGATGCCAGAGAACGGCTCATTCAGAGTGGAATGGAGATCATTCATGCCGGTGGGTATGCCCAAGCCGGTGTGCAGGAGATCTGCACCCGCGCCGGGGTGCGCAAGGGCAGCTTTTACCACTTCTTCCCTTCCAAGGGCGATCTGGCCTTGGCTGTTGTGGAGCAATTTCGGGCGTTTGCCGACACCATTTTCGATCAGGCCCTGGCCCCGGATTTGCCCCCCCTGGATCGATTGCCCCGTTTGTTCCATCTGGCAGCAGCCATGCAGGTGCAGATCAAGGCGGAGAGCGGCTTTGTCAAAGGGTGTCCTTTCGGTAATCTTTCCTTGGAGATGAGCGGTCATGACGAACCATTGCGTCTCTCCCTGGCACAGGTATTGGCCCATTTGACCGCCCGTCTGGAAGAGACGTTGCGGGAGGGGGATATCCCGCATGCCGACCTCAAGGCAGAAGCGGTGTTGACTCTGTTCGAAGGGGCCATGCTGCAGGCCAAAACCAGAAACAATCCAGAGATCATCCACCGGATGGGGATGACGGCCCGCCGCATCGCCACCCAGGAATAGTCCCCGACAAAGCCAGGAGAGAATTCTCTCCGGCCTTTATTTAGATGACTGGTCAACTTAATCAGAGGAGTTTTTTATCATGTCACTGATTGCAGTTCAAACCCCGGAAACCGCCACCGGTGCCACGGCAGAGATGTTTGAGCAGTTTCGTCAAATGTTGGGCAGTGTGCCTTTGCCATTGCAGATGATGGGCATCAGCCCGCCACTGTTGTCGGCCTTTGCCTCTACGGTTGGCTATTTTCATGGCGGACAACAAGAACTGGATCCTCTGCTGTTGACCTGGATCCGGTATCTCAATGCCCATCGGCAGGCGTGCCATTTTTGCGTCGATATGAATGCCGGAATGCTGCTCCAGATGGGTGTCACGTTGCAGCAATTGGCGATGGCGCGGGAAGCTCCCGCCACAATCCCTCTGCCGGACAAGGAAAAGACCATGCTGTTGTTTGTTTTGGAGGTCATCCAAAATGACAAGGGAGCCACCCCGGAGGCCATTGCGGCGTTGCGTGCCCATGGCTACAGCGAACGGGCCATTTTTGAGTGCGTGGCTGCCGCAGCCACCAGCCTCTATCTGGACACGCTGATGAACGTCTTTCAGGTTGAGGAATAGGCCAGCATTGCCAACGAGTTGCCAGAGGCGGGCTACCCGCCCAACGAGATCGAGCGCGTCCGGCATGAGGTGGATATGACCCACGTTCGGACATCGCCGTACTATCCGCAGAGCAACGGGAAAATCGAACGGTGGCACAAGACGATCAAGTCGGAGTGTATCCGTCCGGAAACGCCTCTTACCCTGGATGATGCCCAACGGGTGGTGGAGCGGTATGTTGAGCATTACAATGCCGTCCGCCTGCATTCGGCCATCGGATACGTGACACCGGCGGATCGGCTTGCAGGTAGGCATGAGGATGTCCAAATGGCCAGAAACCGTAAACTGGAAGAGGTACGCGCCAGGAGGATACAGAACAGGCATGCGGCCAAGCACGAGGTACCGCACCAGTCCGATGAGGTGCCTACGGTAGCACTGGAGGTTCCCGCAGAAACAGGCTAACCTGTCTCTCATCCTGACGGGGGATAGGGCAATGCGGGGACGCAACCCGATCACCGATCAGGGGCCGAAGCAGGGACTGGACGGTCGGATGGCTGCCCAGTCCTGCCTTTCTCTCCTGCTTTGGCCAGGAAAGCGAAAAATCCCAGGGGTTCGGGGACGGAGTCCCCGAAATGGTGGAGGAGGTTTATAGCTAACAGAAATTGTCAAAAACTCCATGTCACGCTGAACCAATACAGTTTGCCGCCATGCAGAATCAACCGCCCAGAAAAAAACAAAAAAGTCGCACAGGACAACCAGTCCGGGTGAACACGCAAATGGCCGTTTCGGGTTACCACGGTGTGCTCCAGACAACAAGAGGGTGCATATTCCCGGAAAGCAACATAAACGCTCGACGGATGCCGAAGGATGCACTATATTCGCATCAAAAAAGATGCTTGTACTGCATGAGGACACCATGGACATCACCCAAGACATTCGACCCCTCACTGAATTTAAACGCAACACTGCGCGTTTCATTTCCCGTCTCAAAGAAACGGGATGCCCCTCTGTTCTGACAGTGAATGGCAAGCCAGCCCTGGTCGTCATGGACGCTGATGCCTGGCAGGAGGTCCAGGATCAGGCCGAATACGCCCGAACCGTCTCTTCCATTCGCAGAGGGCTTGACCAGGCCCGTGCCGGGCAGGGCATTGAGGCGTCCGCTTTCTTCGCAACGCTGGGTGCTGACAAGGCATGAAGGGGTACCGGGTTGTCATCACACGGGAGATGCCGAACCGGTGATCCTGCTCCTCACCCATCCCTGGTGGGGCGCAGAACACCTGGAGATCAAACCACCTGTCGGATTGCGCGCTCTCTTCATCCAATACCCTGACCACTCTGTCTCCCCCGTTTGGGCAGACCGCTGCGAACGCTGGCAAAGCCTCGGCCCCACCGATCACGCCCATCTGGCAACCGCCCTGGGCAGACTGCTGGGATAAAACAGGCGGCGTTCCTCCCCTCGAATCCCACCCCAATTCATGGTAACGTGCAGACTTGGTCGGTTTTTCACGGCGAACCTACACAAAACCAGGGAATTTTCCACCCATGCCTTCCTCTCTTGCCGAGCAGATATGGACGGGACTCGATCATGCCGGGACACTATACCATCGGCTGATCCTGGTCGTTGGCCGAGCCGGGAGTGGCAAAAGTGCGGCCATCCGGGAGGTGGCCCAACGCATGGATCGATCCGTGATCAATGTCAACCTGGCGTTGTCCCGGCGCATGCTCGACCTGTCGGAACGCCAGCGCGCCTTGCAGGTGCCCCGATTGCTCGACGAGGCACTGGCCCAGGCGGGTGCTGAACCCGTGCTCCTTGATCCCATCACCATTCTGTTCGACGTTGCCCTCCAACAGGATCCCCTGCGCCTGTTGCAGGGGGTGGCGCGTAATCGGATCGTGGTGGCCGCCTGGTCCGGGGTGGTCGAGCAGGGGCAATTGCTCTATGCCGAACCGGGACATCCCGAATTTCGCCGTTATCCGGCACAGGATTTATGGATCGTCACGGCGGAACATCCCGGCCTCACCGTGCATCATAAAAAGGACAGATCAGCATGAAATATGGAGAGTTGATCCAGTTTGATCCCATCGAATCGGTGGTGCAACTGCGTACCGCTGACGAAGAGCAGATCGCCCGCACCCTGGTTGCCACCTACGTGATCTCCACGGAGATGGCCGAACGCCTCACCGGACTGGTCATTCCCCAGTTGCGCTTTGATCTGTCCGCCGACAACAAGGGCATCCTGATCGTCGGCAACTATGGCACCGGCAAGTCCCACCTGATGTCGGTGCTCTCGGCCATCGCCGAACATGCCGGATTGGCCGCCGCCCTGACCCACCCCCAGGTGGCCGAGGCCGCCCAGGTGATGGCCGGACGGTTCAAGGTGGTGCGGGTCGAGATCGGCTCTGGGTGGATCAGGGGATGACGGCGCGAGAGATCCTCTATCTCAGGGGGCTGGGCGACGGTTCACCGGATGAGATCCGGGAAAAAGTCGCATCGCCCGTGCGGGTGGCGGGGCTGGTGGTGGACAAGATTGATCGGATCATGCACGGCATGGAACTGGGCACGGCTGGCATGCACAATCAGGTGCGCCAATGGGCGGAGCAGGGGTGGCTGGCCGCCGTGCTGGACCGTCTGCTGGATGGGGGGTTTCGGATTTTTCTCACCTCCGACCATGGCAATGTGGAGGCCGAGGGGATGGGCCGCCCGTCGGAGGGAAACCTGGCCGACTTGCGGGGGGAGAGGGTACGGATCTACCCGGATGAGACCTTGCGGGAAGGGATGCTGCAAAAGCTGCCTGCGGCCATACCCTGGCCAGCGATTGGCCTGCCGGACCATTTTTTTTCATTGCTGGCACCGGCCCGACGTGCCTTTGTCAAAGAGGGGGTGCGGATTGTCGCTCATGGGTCCATTTCCGTGGAGGAACTCATTGTTCCTCTGATCCAGATCGAGAGGAGGGGGGGCATGACCGCTCCCCACGATGCCATTGGTTTCAGTCAACGCCTCCGGTTGGAGTGGTTGCAGTATACCGCCAATCTGGTACTGGCCGGGTGTGATCGACCGGCCATCCAGACCGCGTTGCACGACTTGTTGCAGGATCGGCTGTCGGTGGGGGGCGACCCGGAGCGGGGCAACCGGGCCAAGGCAATCACCCTTTTGCTGCGGATTTGGCAGCGACCCGCCCCCCATCTGACCGAGCTGCATCAGGCCGGACTGGAACTGTTGCGCACCCTGCCCGATGCCGAGCAGTGGGCGATTCATTGGGGGATGGCGATGGCGGCCTATCCGTTCTGGGGAGCGGTGGCCACCCAGGTGGGGCGTCTGCTCAATCTCCAGGAAACGGTTGCGGCCGCCTGTTGCTGCACCATCACCACGAGGATGTGGATGTGGCCGAGGCACTGAGCAAAGTCGCGGACCCCCAATTGGTCAGCATCCTGGCCAGCATGGGCGCGACGCTCGGCATCAACACCAGAAAGGCGGCGTAAAAAGCGCAGGTGGTCTCCTCTGAATTTTTCGTGCTGTCCGGTCCAAAAAAGCGGTCAGTCGGGGCATGTCAGGGAATGGATCGAGGGGAAGTCCCCTTTTCGGTGGGTTCTATGTGGGTACTGAAACAAAAACGGCCACCGATAAGGTGGCCGTAAGTGTTTGATTTTATTGGTGGACCGAGACGACCC
>CAIWLA010000136.1 GCA_903913345.1 uncultured Magnetococcales bacterium
GGGTCCAGGGGCAAAGCCCCGGCGGCACAGCGCGCCCTATAAAACGTGTATCCGGTTGCCCAAATCGGGATGACAATAGATTTTGCCCCGGAATGGATAATGGTGTGAATGGCTGGTCTTGTGGTGCCAGAAACCCTGTTTGACCGGGATAAGCCGGTGCAAAAAGCCCATAAAGGCCTCAAAGGCCAGGGGAGGCTGATCGGCCCAGGCCAGCGTCTGTTCCTGCAATGCCGGCAGGTTCAGGTGGCGGAAAGGGTTGTCCTGGGGGAGACAAAAGACAATTTCGTTGCCTCCCGGAACCGGAAGACGCAAAACCGAGCGGGGGAAACCGGAGACAATCTCCCTCAAAATCTCTGGATACCCCACTGCCTCGCCCCGGAACAGATTGAACAGCAACACCCCGTTGTCAGACAGCAGCGGATGGATCGCGGAGAGGAATGGGGCAGAATTGACCGAGCGGGAGACGCCCGCATGGTCGAAGGCATCCACCAGGATCAGGTCATATGGTGTCGATCGGTTGGCCATTGCCGTGACAAAGTGCTGGCCATCGGCGCAATGCAGGGTCAAGCGATCCGATTCGGGCAGGAAAAAAAATTGGTGTGCAACGGTGGCCATGACCGGGTTGGAATCCACCACATCCACGCGACACTCCGGGAAAAAGTGCAGAAAAAATTTGGCCATGCAACCCCCTCCCAGGCCGATCATCAACACCCGTTGCGGACGATGGTTGAACAACAGAGAGGCCAGCAGGTGCTGGGTGTACGAGGATACCAGCCACAATGGATGGGCCAGATCCATGCGGCTTTGGGTGAAGGCGGTGCTGTTGAAATATAATGATCGATACGGACCCTCATCGATGACAAAAAGGGTCTGTTCCGGTCCGTCATGGCGGAAGACCAGTTGTCTGGTCGCCGGGTTGGTGGTCATGGCCTTCTCCTGGGGAATGAATCGCTCGGTCTTTTCGGCAGCAACAGACGGGTCTGTTGGTCCGCAATCCTCAACGATAGCATTCTACGCTACCCTGTGCTATACAGGAACGGGGTTTGATTCCTGATCAGGCCCGTGTCATGCGGGGCAATTCCGCCGGGTTGGTCCCATTTATAAGTTTGGCATTCATGAATCGTCTGTCGCGTTATCTGTTCCGGGAGTGTGCGCTCACCTCGCTGATCGCGTTGCTGGTCCTCTCCTTCATGGTCATGTTGCCACAGGTGTTGCGCCTCGTGGACCTTTGGGTCAATCGGGGGGTTGCCGTGGCGGTGCTGGGCACGATGATTTCGTTGTCCATTCCCAAAATTTTGGTCACGACCATCCCCATGGCCCTGTTGATCGGCATTTTGTTGACCCTGGGACGGATGGCCCAGGAGAGCGAACTGGTGGTGCTCAAGGCCTGTGGCATCAGCCTGTTTCAGGTGATGCGCCCCATTGCCCTGTTGGCCATCCTCTCGGCCGGTTGCGCCCTGCTCCTGAATATGGTCTGGCTGCCCCACGCCTTCCATCAATTTGCCGTCATCAAGAGGGCACTGGTCTCCACCACCACCTTGACCCTGAAACCGCAGGCATTCAACCATGCCATCCCCGGTCTGACCCTTTATGCCGATGAACAAGAGCCAAACAGCCGATTATTGAAAGGTATCTTGATCCATGATCAACGCAAACCCGATGCCCCGATCACCCTGACCGCCCGTCGGGGCGAGATGCGATCCATGCCCGGTGGCGAGACCGTATTGTTTTTGCAGGAGGGTGCCCGTCACCAGACGGTGGGGGATAATCAATACCAGTCATTGCGCTTTGCCACCTATCAGATGGATCTGGGGGTGGTGTTGGGATTCAAGACCCAGGATACCAAAAAACAGTGGGATGAGATGAATTTGCACGAATTGTCCCAGGTGATGCGAGAGGCCACCCCGGATGAACGGTTTGAGGCCCGGATGGAGTGGCACCGGCGTTTTTCCTTCCCCGTGGCCACCCTGATTCTGGGGCTGTTTGCGGTCCCTTTGGGGTTGCAGCAATCCCATCGGTCTGGGCGCAGCTATGGGTTGGTGGTGGCCGTTGCCACCCTGATTGTCCACTTTGTCCTGCTCTCTGTGGGGGAAAATCTGGCGCGCAAACACCTTCTGGAGCCGATCGGTGGTTTTTGGCTGCCCAACCTGCTCATGGCCCTGCTGACGGTTTATGTCGTCTATGCCACCCACCATTGCCGATCTTTCCGTTTGGCCATCTGGCTGGCGCACGGTTTGGCCAACCTGCCGCAACGGTTGCTGAAGGGAACGGGTTGACCCATGCCGATCCTCTTTCTCTATTTGTTGCGTCTCTTCCTGGAGGGGTTGTTCCAGATGATTGGCCTGTTTGTCGGCCTGTTTTTTTTGATCGACGGCATAGAGAACATGCGCCGTTTTTCCCTGAAACCCCTCTTTGACTGGGGGGATATGTGTCTCATGATGCTGTGCCGTCTGCCGGATTTTATCACCCTGTTGCTCCCTTCCATGACCTTGTTGACCGTTTTGATGGTGTTGGCCCGTCTCTCCCGGCAAAGCGAGATCACCGTCATGCGGGCCAGTGGGGTCTCCATTTATCGAATTCTCATCCCCTTTTTGTTGGGCGGTCTGTTGGTTGCGACCGGGCAGTTGGTGGCACAGGATCGACTGGTTCCCTGGACCAAAAGGGCCGCGCAGACGGTGGAGGACCGTTTCCTGGGGCATGAATCCCCCGCCCAGACGGACATCGACAATTTGTGGTTGAAGGTGTTGTCACTGGCGGGCAACCGGCAGTTGATTCATCTCGACCAGTTGTTGCCCGACGAACAGGTCTTGTTGAATGTCTCCATTTTTGAATGGGATACCGACCAGCGTCTGCGCAGTTATCTCCAGGCCCGCCGTGCGCAGATGCAGGCGGGGCAATGGACCCTTTCCCAGGGGGTCTTTTATCAATACGGCGAGCAGGTGACGGCAGAACCCTTTACGCAACGGGCGTGGCCGGTCACCCTGACGGCCGATCAACTCAACCGCACGGCGATCAACCCGGAATTTCTCTCCATCCAGCAGATCAATCGCCTGATTGAGCGGACGGAGAGGGAGGGGTATGATGCCACCCGCTTGCGGGTGTTGTGGCACAATCGGCTGTCGCAGCCAGCCGCCACCCTGGCCGCCATTTTGTTGGCCTTTCCCTTCACCTTGCGTCTGCCCCGCCGGGGGGGTGTCACCCGATCGCTGTTGCTGGGGCTGTTGATCGGTTTTTGTCTGTTTATCGTCTCTGATCTTTTCCAGGCGTTGGGTATGGGGGGGCGTCTGCCGCCCCTCTTCTCGGCCTGGGCACCGGTCTTTTTCTTTGCGGGGGTCGGGTTTTTTTTGCTGATTCATCTGGCGCATCCCAAGCGTCAAGGATAGGGGCGTTTCCATGCGGCATTTTATGCGATTTTTCTGGCCACCCGATCCCCCCCTCAGCCCCATGGTCTTTTCCCGTCGGCCAGTGGTACACCGTTTTTGGGCGGGGGGGTGGTGGCAGCGGTGATCGGCTTTGGGTTGGGATTTTTCTTGTGGTCCTGGCAGCAGGGGTTGCTGCCCGTTGTCGATGGGTATCCCAGTCTCAAGTTATGGCATGCCCGTCTGCAACTCTTGCTGTTCGCAGGCTCCTTTCTCCTGGGTTTTGCCTTGCAATCCGGGCCACACGTCATCGGTGGCCCGCCCCCCCCGGCACGTCCTTTGTTGCGCCTGTTGCTGCTCTTTCAGATCGGTTTTGTGGTCTCGGTGCCGTTTGATGCCGTTGGCAACCTGTTGATCAGCATGACCTGTTTGTGGGCGGTTTTTGTGCTGCTCCGCATTACCCTGGGTGGAGATCCCCTGCGTCGTCTGCCGAGGGGCATACCCCTGACCGCCTCTTTTCTGCCCCTGGCCGTTGCCCCCTGGCTCCCCCTGGACCATGCCGATATGGCCATCTGGGTGTTGTGGTGCGGGCCGGTCACCAGTGCCCTGGTGGCCGGGCAACAGTTGATCCAGAATGTCCTGGGGGGGCGATTGTTGCAGGGTTGGCCGGCGCGCGGGTTTGCCCTTGCCCTCCTGGTGGCCTGGACAGTCACCACGCTGGCGGCCTTTGTCTCCGGGGTTTTCTGGTCGTGGGCGGGTATGGCCTGGCTGGTGGCACTCACCCTGTTGATGATCGGGACCGACCTGCTCCGGGCGGCGGGGCGATTCGGCCTGGCCTCGATCAACGTCACCCTGGTATTGGGTTTTGCCTGCGCCTGGCTCTCTGCCCTTTGGCTGGCCTGGATGGGGGAGTCGCTGCCTCTGGATGGTGTCGTGCATCTGCTGGGGGCGGGCATGTTGACCCTGCTCATCCTGGGTGTGGCTGCGCGGGTGGTGGGCTTTTTTTCAGGCGTCGCCACGTTGAATGATCGCCTGCTCTGTTATCTCCTGCCGGTCTGGGGCATGGTCGCCCTGGCCCGTGTCGGTACGGCGTTGGGATGGCCGATCTCCCAGACCGGGTTGAGGATTTTGATGGGGGTCGGTATCCTGATCCTGATCCTATGGGCGACCCGCGTGGCGGGAGGCCTGTGGCGGATCAGCCGGAAGATCACGCCGGAGTTGTTGGATCGGTGATTTTGAAGAGGAAAGAGACGGGATAAGGCGGACATGAACGTTGAACAACAGGTAGAATACTGGCGCACCGGCTCCGAGGAAGATTGGGAGGTGGCTGTAGGACTGGTGCAGGGCGGGAAAATCCGGAAAAACGCATCAAGGCCCATGTGTGCCGGGTAACGGGGGAGCATCCGAGGAGGTGCTGGTGGCCAGTTTGTTGGGTTCATTTAGTCCCTGCACAGTGGTTTCATCCATCTGGATCACGCCAAAATCCAATATGTGGTCCCGCATCAGGTTGATGACCGGCTGGACACCCTGACCGCTTTCGATTGTTCAGTTGGCCAGTGTACAGCGGGGCATGTCGATACCAGCCCGCACCAAAATCCCACTCTGGCAACCCATCGGCATACTTGGAAACCACTACATGGCCCAACATGGCAGCCGTTGCCAATGCCTTGGGAATGAATCGCGGCGGCACCGGCGCAACCTTGACCCCTTGATGGCAGTGGGGGCA
>CAIWLA010000137.1 GCA_903913345.1 uncultured Magnetococcales bacterium
ATCTCTTCGTTGGGGGTGTATGGCATATTGATGTCCGGTTGGTCATCCAACTCCCGTTATGCCTTTTTAGGCTCCATGCGTTCGGCGGGCCAGATGATCTCCTACGAGATTTGCATGGGATTTACCCTCATTCCGGTCATCATGCTGAGCGGCAGTCTGAGCCTGAAAGATATTGTGGAATCACAGAATCATCTCTGGAATGTGATTCCCCTGTTGCCCATGTTTGTCGTTTACTTTATTTCGACGGTGGCCGAGACCAATCGTTCACCGTTTGATCTGCCGGAAGCCGAGGCGGAATTGGTGGCGGGCTATTTTACCGATTATTCGGCCATGAGCTTCGGCCTGTTTTTCATGGGCGAGTATGCCAACATCATCCTGGTCAGTTTTCTGGGCAGTCTGATGTTTTTGGGCGGGTGGTTGCCGCCCCTGGCCATACTGTCGTTCATCCCGGGGATTATCTGGCTGGGCATCAAGGCGGGTTTTTTGATGTTTGTTTTTCTCTGGATTCGCGCCACGTTTCCCCGGTATCGCTATGATCAACTGATGCGGTTGGGTTGGAAGGTCTTTCTGCCCATCTCCCTGATCTGGATCTTTTTGACCGGTGTGGGGTTGCATCTGTTTGGCAGGGCTTGACGGTAGGGCGGACGATAAGGATAGGCAGCGTATGGAAAACACGATGGGTCGGCCTGGTAGCGGGGAAAAGTCATGAGCGTTGGTCTGAAGGAGTGGACGCGGGCGTTGACGTTGCGCGAGTTGGCCGCTGGCATGGCCGTTACCCTGCGCTATTTTTTCAAGCCCAACATTACGGTGCAGTATCCAGAAGAGCGGATACCGGCGTCGCCCCGTTTTCGCGGCGAACATGCCCTCCGGCGGCATGAAACGGGGGAAGAGCGGTGCGTGGCCTGCAAACTGTGCGAGTCCGCCTGCCCGGCCCAGGCCATTTTTATCACGATTGATCCGAACAGCACGGCGGAAAAACGGCGGACTCAGATCTATGATATAGACGATGGCAAGTGCATCTTTTGCGGCTATTGCCAGGATGCCTGTCCGGTGGATGCCATTGTCCTGGGGCCTAATTTTGAATTTTTTGCCGAGACGCGGGATGAGTTGGTCTATGACAAGCAAAAGTTGCTTGGCAATTATGATCGCTGGAAGGTGCAGATTGACGCCAATCTGTTGGCCGACGCGCCGTATCGTTAAGGGGTCCAGGGGGATTATCCCCCTGGTGGGGTCCAGGGGCGAAGCCTCTGGTGGGGTCCGGGGCGAAGCCCCGAAGGGCTTTATCAGTACATCCGAGACAAGAACCGCGACAAAGATGCAGCACAAAAGAGTATAGAGGTAAACAAGGCGATGATGGTAGTAGACATTATTTTCTATGCGTTTGCAGCGGTCACGGCCCTGGCGGCGGTGGGGGTGATCGGTTGTCGCAATCAGGTTCATTCGGTATTGTTCCTGATATTGACCTTCTTTTCCACAGCCGCCCTGTTTGTGTTGCTGGATGCGGAATTTTTGGCGGCTCTGCTGGTCATGGTCTACATGGGGGCGGTGGCCATCCTCTTCATGTTTGTGGTCATGATGCTGGATATCGATGCGGCCGAGTTGAAAAAACGGGCGTTTGACCATCTGCCCATGGGATTGGCGGTGGGGCTGGTGATTTTGATGGAGCTGGTGGTGGTTTTTTCCAGCAGCCATCCCCTGCACGAAGCGGCCACCTCGTCGGTGCCCAACACCTTGGCCATCGGACGGACTTTGTATACGCTGTATCTCTATCCGTTTGAGTTGGCCTCGTTGGTGTTGCTGGTGGCCCTGATCGGGGCGGTGGCACTTACCCTGCGGGAACGGAAAAAAGGGGTGAAACGCCAGAACATCAGCCAACAGGTTGCCCGGACACGGGCGGAAGCGGTGCAACTCGTTCAACGAAAACCGGGCGAAGGGGCGTAACAGACCATGTCGCTGCATCACTATCTGATTTTGGGTGCCATCTTGTTCACGTCGGGCGTCTTCGGCATCTTCTTGAACCGGCGCAACGTGATCATCATCCTGATGAGCATTGAGTTGATTTTGCTTGCTGTCAACATTAATTTTGTGGCCTTTTCCCACTATAACGGGGATATGACCGGGCAGATTTTTACCTTTTTTGTCCTGGCGGTCGCGGCGGCAGAGGCGGCGATCGGTCTGGCCATTTTGGTATCCTTTTTCCGCAACCGGGCCACGATTGATGTGGAACAGATTGATTCCTTGAAAGGGTGAGCCGGTAAGGCCATGGAATGGAAATGATGAGCAAACATTTATTAATCGTCCTCGCCCCACTAATCGGCTCGCTGATCGCCGGCCTGTTCGGTCGATTTCTGGGTAACAACCTGGCGCGACTGGTCACCATCGCGGGCATGTCCGTTTCGGCCCTCCTGGCCATTCAGACCTTTTTTGCCATTGCCGTGGGCAACGGGGATCCCGTTCGCCAGGAGGTTTGGTCCTGGATCGTCTCCGGGGAGTTTCATGTCTCCTTTGGATTGTTGATTGATCGCCTGACGGCGGTCATGTTGATCGTGGTGTCGGGCATCTCCACCCTGATCCATATCTATTCGGTTGGATACATGGCGGATGATCCCGATCAACCCCGCTTTTTCAGCTATCTCTCCTTTTTTACCTTTGCCATGTTGATGCTGGTCACGGGGGACAGTTTCCTGCAACTCTTCTTCGGTTGGGAGGGGGTTGGTCTGGCCTCTTATCTGCTGATCGGTTTCTGGTTCAAGAAAGAGTCGGCATGCAACGCCGCCATGAAGGCCTTTCTGGTCAATCGCGTGGGGGATTTCGGCTTTGCCCTGGGGATTTTTACCATCTATCAGGTCTTTCACACCCTGGATTATGCCACCGTGTTTCGGATGGCGGGTACGGGGCAGTTTCCGCCGACGGTCGATTTTCTCTTCTGGGGTCCGGTCAGCACCATGACCCTGATCTGCCTCTTGCTGTTTGTGGGTGCCATGGGCAAATCGGCCCAGTTTATCCTGCACACCTGGCTGCCGGATGCCATGG
>CAIWLA010000138.1 GCA_903913345.1 uncultured Magnetococcales bacterium
GTCTCCAGGCTCAGCTCCGAATTTAGAACTCATCTCCACCTGCGAGCCGGTATCAGGAACCTTCAACCTCAAAACCAGACCCGCTGCCGCCTCCCTGCCCTTCTTTCCGCCGGACGATTCCTGGGTGATCTCCTGAATTTTGCTGCCATCCTTCAGTTTGTCGATACCCTCCACCACCACCTTGTCTCCCTCTTGCAGCCCCTCCTCGATGGCCGTCCACTCGCCCTGCACGGGACCGATTTTGACCGGTTGCGGCACCACGGTCTGATCCGCCTGCACCCGATACACGTGTGTCCCTTTGCGACCCCGTTGCAACGCCGCGCTGGGAATCAACAACGCCGCCGGACGATTTTCCAGGACGACCGTGACATTGACAAACTGGTTGGGAAAGAGTTTGCGGTCGGCGTTCTCAAACTCGGCCTTGAGCTTGACCGTACCGGTGGTGGTATCAATCTGATTGTCCAGGGTCAGCAGTTTTCCCTCCGCCAGACGGTTTTTGCGCTCCCGGTCGTAGAGTTCCACTGGCAGGGTCTCCCCCTGTTTCCAATGGGCCAGCAACTGGGGCAGGGCATCTTCGGGGAGGGTGAACAAAACCTGGATGGGACGCACCTGGGCGATGGCCACCAATCCGCCGGGGTCCGCCTGACGGATCATATTGCCGGGATCCACCTGTCGCAACCCCGTCACCCCCGCCATGGGGGCCGTGATATGGGTGTAGGAGAGTTGCAGGGCGGCGTTATCCACCTGGGCCTGATCCACCACCACCGCCCCCTGGTACTGCCGCACCAGGGCCTGCTGGGTATCCGCCTGCTGGCGGGAGATGGAATCCTGTTTCAACAGGGTTTGATAGCGGGCGGCGTCACTGCGGGCATTGTCCAGCAGTGCCTGATCACGCACCAGTTGTCCCCTGGCCTGATCCAGTTGAATCTGGAAGGGACGGGGGTCGATCTGGGCCAGGAGTTGATCCGCCTCCACCGTCTCCCCTTCGCGGAAGGCCACCTGCATCAGTTGACCATCCACCCGCGTCCGCACCATCACCCACCGGGTCGGAATGACGGTCCCCAGGGCCTCCAACTGTAGACGGACCGCGCCGGGAGTCACCAACCCGGTCATGACCGGCACAGGCTGGTTGGCCCATTTGTTCGATCCCCCCTCCTTGCCCTTGCCCCACGGGCTGCCCTCCGCCCCCTTTTCCGGTTTTCCGGCGGCGTAGGGGCCGATTCCCCACCAACGCGCCCCCCCCCACGCCAGGGCCAAAACCACCGCCAACCACCCCAATCGCCGCATCCATCCCGATGGGCGGCCAACAACAGACCCGTTTCCGGGAGAATGAAGCGGTTTGCCAACCTCTGTGGATTGCTCGCCCTCGTGTGAATCCAAAGTCATCTGCTCGCTCCCAAGCCCCTTTAATCGCACTGGACCAGCCTGCTCGGCCTGATCTCCTCTGGACGGTCACTATAGCGCATAACCGCGCCACAGTGTACGATGATGTTGTAAATAATTGTATGATCCATGATCCATGGAGCCATCGGGGAAATGTCTACCCCATCATGCCTGGACATGTGAGGTTAAACTCAATGGCCTGACGATTATGGCGTGCAAGAACGGTCAAAACGTGACCAGATTGCAAGGGAATGGGTGTCTCCAACAATTGCACGGATTGCATCCAGTGGGAATAGGCCTGCCGAGGGTCTGTGTCAATGACCGTCTCTTCATCCAGAAAGAGACGGAACCAATAAACAATCCCATGGCATACGCCTGCCAATGGGATGGTGACGGATATCTCCGCCTCTGCATCTCGAATCGGTGCTCCGCAAAAATCAAATAAAAATATATCCTGTGCATCGGTCAACAGCCGATGCGGGAATTCTTGAATGCTTTTCTGTAAATGAACACGCCGAAACTCATTGAAAGGGGTCAGATCAAATCCAGAGATCTCTCCCACAAACCCCTCCTGCCACAACCGGGGACTCTCCAACAAGGCAGCGCATACCATGGCACGGCATGGAATAATAACCGCATCCGGCTTCAATAGATTGGAACGGGCGTGATGAATCGCAGCAATGGCCTGTTCTCCCAGTAAACCCGCATCAAAAATTTCCGTCACCAGAATA
>CAIWLA010000139.1 GCA_903913345.1 uncultured Magnetococcales bacterium
CTGACCGTGACCCGCATAGATCTCCGCCACGGAGGGACAAAAGAGGGCCGCACAACCCGCCTGCGCCAGCAGGGCCTGATCCTGCTCCAACGGGCGAGGATACCGATTGAAATCCTCATGGGGGGCAAACTGGGTGGGATTGACAAAAATGGAGGCCATAACCTGATCGGTCTGCGCCCTGGCCGCCTGCACCAGGGCCAGATGGCCGTCATGCAATGCACCCATGGTGGGGACAAATCCCACCGTCCCGCCACACTGCCGCCAGCGGCGCAACCCCTGTCGATCGGTTATCCTCTCCATGGCCAAACGCCTGCTCTCCCCGGCTGATGCACCACCTTCAGGCCCCCGCAACGAGTGAATCAACATATCCATGCTCTGCCGCCGGAAACTGTCCAGAACGGACCTCTTCCACAAAACGGCCAACGGCCTGGGGCACGGTATTCTCCGGCAAATACCGTTTGACAAAACGAGGCACAACCGCCTCATACAAACCCAACAGATCGTGCATCACCAACACCTGACCATCACACCAACGGCCGGCACCGATGCCAATGGTCGGAATATCCAATCGCTCGGTGATGCGCTGGGCCAGGGAGACAGGAATCCCCTCCAGTACCACCGCAAAGGCACCCGCCTCGGCCACGGCCACGGCATCGGCCAGAATCCGCTCGGCATCCGCCCCCCGCCCCTGCACCTTGAACCCGCCCAAGGCATGCACCGACTGGGGCGTCAGCCCCACATGGCCGAGCACCGGAACCTGGTGTGCACACAGAAACCGGATGGTGTCCGCCATGTACACCCCCCCTTCCAACTTGACCGCCTGACAACCCGTCTCTTTCAATACCCGAACGGCCGCATCCATGGTCGCCACCCCTCCGCCATGGCAGACACCGAACGGCATGTCACACACCACCATGGCGCGACTGGCCCCCCGCACGACCGCCGCCGTGTGATAGATCATCTGCTCCAAGGTGACAGGCAGCGTCGTGGCGTGTCCCTGGATCACCATACCCAGGGAATCTCCCACCAACAGCAGATCCACCCCGGCCTTGTCCAATAGACGCGCAAAAGAAAAATCGTAAGCGGTCACGGAGACAATCCGCACCCCCTCCCGTTTCATGCGCTGCAAACCGGGCACGGTGACAGAAGGACGGGAAACCGCCGGAAGAGAAGGAGTGATACTCACCGATTCAGACAAAATGTCACACTTTAATCCTTTGTTGTCCCGGTCTACCGTTCATCGGTTGATCCAGGCAATCGTTGTGTGTCGTCCATACCGCAGGGGGAACCCGGCCAGTCAATCCCCATCAGGCCGATCACCGGGACGAACAGAAACGGTCACCGCTTTCCACAGGAAAATCGATGCCCTGTCCCAACCGGCTCCACTCGCGCGGTATCATCCACTTCCTGGAGCAATGTGTCAACCGTTTTACCGAAAAGGGGATGGACTAAATGAGGCGCGACATCGGCCAGGGGACGCAAGACAAAGCGGCGTTGGTGCAAACGGGGGTGAGGGAGGCAGAGATCACGACAGCGCAGGATCCGATCGCCATGAAACAGGAGATCCAGATCCAGGCATCGTGGTCCCCAGCGGGTTTCCCGGTGGCGATGACGGCCAAAATCGGCCTCCACCCGGTGCAACAACCGCAACAGGGCGCGCGGCCCCATCCAACTGGCCACACCCACGACACCATTGATATACCAGGATTGCCGAACAGGACCAACCGGTTCCGTGCGATAAAAGGCCGATTGCGCCACCAGACGCAGAGAGGCCCGATGAGACAGACGGGCCACCGCCCGGCGACAGGTCAGCAGCGCACTCCCCCGGTTGGCCCCAACGCCAATCCAGGAGACAACCGGAGAAAGGGGCAAACCGATCGAATCCGTCGAGGGTTCGGACCGCAAATCAGACATCCACCTTGACATGCCAGGGTTCAAACCGCACCCCGAACAGATTGTCCCGAGGATAACGAAGGGTCAGATAACCCATCTCGTGCAATTGTTTGAACACCTCGGACTCGACAAATTTTTCGGTAAAATTGTGCTGCCCATAGCCCACCTGACCCACATCAAAGTCGCTGATGCCATGGTAGGAATAGCCGGGAGGGGCCAGGGAACGGGAGGCACGGGAGAGATTGCCATTGCCCTCATGAATCTTGGCCAGGAACAACATGAACTGCTTGACCACACTGCGCACCCCGGAAGTGAGGATGAGCTTGCTCCCCACCTTGTGACGCAACATGCCGTAGACCTCAACCGGCTTGCCCCGATAGAGATGATTACCGCTGTTTGGGATTTTGACGACCTCGCCCTTGTCAATCTGATCGGTCATGTTTTTTAACGGCTTTTCTCCAAAAAAACCGTAGAGCAGGGCGCGTTCATAAAAGATCTGTTCCAGAAAATCCAACTCTTCGGTCGTGAATGGTCCCACCTCGGTATGCATCTTGGCAATATGGATCGCTTCATCGAAGCTCAACAGATAGAAGTTGCCAAACCCCACCGTCCCCTGTACGCGCTCCAGACGGGTCAGCGACGACTGCAGCAGATCAAACCGCTTGGCATCCAGAAAGACATCCCCCTCATGGGTCACGTTGAATTCGCGCAATTTTTGCAGGTAGAGGTCCAGTTCCCTCCCACGCAGCTTGGGCGGGGAATCGGGCAACGGCAGCGGACTCAGATCCGATCCTTTGGGATCGTCGATCTCCGTTTTCAAGCCAGCCATCGCCTGGGAGACTGCCCCCCCCCCAAAAAAACAGACCGGGGCGACGCCAACGGCGAACCTGGCCAGAGAATGAACAAAATCTCGTCTTTTCATACCGTTACACCTTTTTTCAATGCGAAAAGACCTCAGACAACCCAGTCATCCCGGTACATCCCGTCCATGAATTACGCACCCAACACCCGATGAAGAATTGACGTGCTTCCCCCAAGTACAGTAAAAGCTAGGATCAAGTCTATCACACCGGGGAAAAATAGCCAACTCCATTTATTCTCATGACAGGCAGACGCGACACTCTTTTTTACCCATTAACGCCATGCAACCAAAATCCCGATCTTGAATCCATGTCCATGATCCCTGGCGGAGGCGGAATCCTCCCTGTTCGTCTGAACGTAACACGCCTCCTGCTGACTGCAACACCGATTGTGTTGTTGTGGATCGGTTGGATGACCTGTGCCCCCCAGGCGGTCGCGGCCGAGGCTCCCCTCTCTTTCCAGGACGAGGTGCAAGAACTGGTCAAAGAGGCGGCCAGTCAATCCACCGTCGTACAGGAGGGTGCCAAAAAAGGGGCCGAAAAAAAGACGACTCTCTCGGTTCAGGAGAGCTGTCTCAAGATTGGTGCCAAATTGAGCAGTGTCGGCTATGAAGAGTGCATGGCCAGCGGGTTGCGTCTGACCGGCCACCAGTCGGTTGATGGTATTCCCATTCTATTAAAGGAATTTGGACCACTCCCTTACCAGGAAGCCTCGCGCAACAATTCTTCGGCACACAACAAACCCGCACAGGCACGGGTGTTGTTGATCGGCGGCGTACACGGCGATGAATATTCTTCCATCAGTATTGTGTTCAAATGGATGAAATTTCTGGAAAAATATCATACGGGCCTGTTCCATTGGCACGTTGTACCCCTGGTCAATCCAGACGGTCTGTTGCAGCCCCATTCCACCCGCACCAATGCCAACGGCGTGGATTTGAATCGCAATTTTCCAACCCGCGACTGGAAAGAGGATAGCGCGGATTACTGGGTGCGGCGCACGGGCAAAGATCCTCGCCGTTTCCCAGGCAAATTCCCCTTGAGCGAACCGGAAACCCGTTGGTTGTCTGACGAAATCAAAAATTTCCAACCGAACGTCATTGTTTCGATACATGCCCCGTTTGGTCTACTGGACTTTGACGGTCCCCCCACCACACCGCCAGAGAGGTTGGGTAATATTTATCTGTCATTGCTGGGAACCTATCCGGGTTCCCTGGGTCGCTATGCGGTCGAGAGCCTGAAAATTCCGATTATCACCATTGAGTTGCCCCACGCTGGCGTCATGCCTCCTCCCGCAGAGATGGAATCCATCTGGTCGGATCTGATCGGTTGGCTGCGCGGACAGGTGTTTGACCGTACCCGAATGGCCGAACAATGGGAACAGACGGGAGAGCCGATGGCTGCCAATCCACCCATACCGGGAACAGGCCAACCCATCCTGGTCAGCCCACCATTGCCAACAACCCCATCGATGCCGGCCAGCCAACCATTACTGACGACCCAGCCCGTACCCGTCAACCAACCATTGCTGACGACCTCCTCGATGCCGGTCAACCAACCATTGCCAACCATTCAAGCCGCACAGGCCAGTCAACCCGTGCAGGTCAACCAGCCCGTGCAGGCGAGCAAACCCAAACAGGCGAGCAAACCCAAAAAGCCAGGTCAACCCAAAAAGGCCGGCAAGCCCAAAAAGGTGACATCCCGGCGCGTTGTCAAACCCAAACCGGTCCGCCGTCCATCGACACCATCCGCCACCCCACCGGTTGCAGCCACCCCGGAGGGATCACACCCATGAACCCTTTTTTGCAACGGTTGCACCCGTATCCGTTTGAGAAGCTGGCCGCCCTGCTGCACCCGAATGCCCAGAGGCGGGTGACCGGCGAACCACTCGGTCTCCCGGATCACGCCCACTCCCCCATCAATCTCTCGATTGGCGAGCCGAAACATCCCGTACCACCCTTTATCCGCCAGGCCATGGCGGAGGCCCTGGACGATATGGCCCTTTATCCCACCACCCGCGGGGCATCTTCCCTGCGCTGTGCCATGGCCACATGGCTGGAAAACCGGTTTCAATTGGGCCAGGGGACCGTGGATCCGGACCGTCATATCCTGCCGGTCAACGGGACGCGGGAGGCCCTCTTTTCCATCGCGCAGGCGGTCACTGATGCCAGCGGATCAGACCAGCCAGCCATTCTCATGCCCAACCCCTTCTACCAGATCTATGAAGGGGCGGCCTTCATGGCGGGTGCCCAGCCCGTTTATGTGGCGTGTACCGCCGACAATGGATTTATTCCCGATTATCACGCCGTACCGCCCGCCATTCTGGAACGGACGGCCCTGCTCTATCTCTGTTCGCCCGCCAATCCCACGGGGGCCGTTTTTTCCATGGACGCCTTGAAACGGCTGATTGATCTGGCCCATCGATATGATTTTGTCCTGGCCGCCGATGAATGTTATTCGGAAATCTGGACTGATCAACCGCCGCCGGGGTTGTTGCAGGCGGCGCAGCAGATGGGGCTGGACTCCTTTGACCGGTGTCTGGTCTTTCACTCCCTGTCCAAACGGTCCAACATGCCCGGTGCCCGTTCCGGTTTTGTCGCCGGTCATGCCGGATTGCTGGACGCCTATTTTCGTCTGCGCACCTATACCGGTTGTGCCACCCCCCCTTTCATTCAAAAGGCCGCCACCATCGCCTGGGGCGATGAGACCCATGTGCGGGAGAATCAGGCCCTCTACCGGCAAAAACTGGCGGAGTCCATCGCCATTTTGCGTCCGGTATTGCCGGTGGAACGACCGGAGGCCGGCTTTTATCTCTGGCTGCGGGTGCCCGGTGGCGGAGAGACCTTTGCACAGTATTTGTACAGGCATTATCATGTCACCGTGCTGCCGGGAGCCTATCTGGGACGTCCCGATGCAACCGGGCACAATCCCGGTGCGGCCTATGTCCGCATCGCCCTGGTGGCCCCACTCGAAGAGAATCGAGAAGCCATGCTGCGGATCGCGCAGTCTGCCCGTGATCTGCACCATTTTCAACCCGAATAGAGGATCCTGCCATGCACGCCATAAAAACCCTCATTGAACAGGCATGGGAAGAGCGGAGCACCGTCACGCCCCACAGTGATGCCCGTCTCCATCAAGCCGTTGGCAGCACCCTGGAGGCCCTGGATGCCGGGAAGCTGCGGGTGGCCGAACCGGCCCCCGGTCATCCCGATGCGGTGCATGGCTGGCTGGTCCATCAATGGATCAAAAAGGCGGTGTTGCTCTCCTTCCGCTTGCACGAAAACCGGGTGATGACCCAGGGCGAATTGGTGGGTTATGACAAGGTGCCGCTCAAGTTTACCCATTGGGATGCCGAGCGGTTTCGCCAGGCGGGCATTCGCGTGGTGCCCCCGGCCACCGCCCGCCAGGGCAGTTTTATCGCCCCCGGTGCCATTCTGATGCCCTCTTTTGTCAATATCGGGGCCTATGTGGACGAGGGCAGCATGGTGGATGCCTGGGCAACGGTGGGTTCCTGTGCCCAGATCGGCAAGCGGGTCCACCACTCCGGCGGGGCGGGCATTGGGGGGGTTCTGGAGCCGCTCCAGGCCAATCCGGTCATCATCGAGGATGATTGTTTTATCGGGGCACGGGCCGAGGTGGCGGAAGGGGTGATTGTCGGCACCGGTGCGGTGCTGTCCATGGGTGTCTATCTGGGCCGTTCCACCCGCATCATCAACCGGGCCACCGGCGAGGTCCATATGGGTTATGTTCCGCCCTATTCGGTCGTGGTCTCCGGGACACAGCCCGGCAAACCCCTCCCGGACGGCTCCCCTGGGCCGCATCTGTATTGCGCTGTGATTGTCAAGACGGTGGATGCCCAGACCCGATCCAAAACGGCCATCAACGAGTTGCTGAGGGAATGAAAGGACGATGGATAAAGGATTTTATTGGCCGGAGGGTGTGTTGACTGAATTTTGTCAGCGGAACCACATTCAACGTCTCTCTTTGTTCGGTTCCACCCTGCGTGGAACCGACAATCCGGACAGTGATGTGGATCTCCTGGTGGAGTTTGAACCGGAACACATACCGGATTTCTTTACCTTGGCTGACATGGAAGACGAACTGTCCCGTTTGCTGCATTCCCGCAAGGTGGACTTGCGCACCCCCCGCGAACTGAGTCGCTATTTTCGTGATGAGGTGTTGGCAACCGCACAGGTGCAGTATGCAGCCTGACGATCGGACCCGTTTACAACATATGTTGGACGCTGCACTCGAAGCCTGTCAGTTCCTTGAGGGACAGACTTTGGACCACATCGAAATCGATCGGATGCGCTTGCTTGCAGTCATTCGCTGCATCGAAGTAATCGGAGAGGCCGCTGGCGAGGTTTCCCGTGAATACCGCGATCTGTCTCCAGACATTCCCTGGAGAAATATAATTTCCATGCGTAACCGATTGATTCATGACTATTTTGACATTGATTCGCGCATTGTCTGGCAAACTGTCACAAAAAAATTACCGATATTGATATTCCAGCTGCGTGCATTGTTGGCGCGTTAATTGAGACAACCATCGAGCCTGAAACCCTGGTACACAGAGGCACCATGAACCATAAAAAATTATTTCTGTTGATCGGGCTGTCACTCTTTCCTGCATCGGCCTTTGCGGAGATGATCGGCAGTGTCAATACCAATTTTCATCTGGTCACGCGCAACGACGAGATTGTCATCGAGGCCTTTGACGACCCCAAGGTGGACGGGGTGGCCTGTCATCTGAGCCGGGCCAGAAGGGGGGGAATCAAGGGGCAGTTGGGACTGGCGGAAGACACCTCGGACGCCTCCATCGCCTGTCGCCAGATTGGGCCGATCAAGATGGACGAACAGATGAAGGACAAGGAGACCGTCTTCACCCAAAAGACCAGCCTGCTTTTCAAAACCATGCAGGTGGTCCGTTTTATCGACAAAAAACGGAATGTGTTGATCTACCTGGTCTACAGCGATAAATTGGTTGACGGCAGCCCGAAAAACAGTATCAGCACGGTGCCCATCATGCCGTGGAACAAGTGAGCATTGATGGCAGCCGCCTGTCAGCATAACAGTCATCCAGCCACGGAACAGACCCCATGAACTCCATCCCC
>CAIWLA010000140.1 GCA_903913345.1 uncultured Magnetococcales bacterium
ACCCGAAGCCATGGCGAGGATGTGATCGTCGCCAGGAATGGCAACGCCAGCAGAAGAAGGATGAATAACGCCAGGAACAGCAGGCCGGTACGGCGGGAATGACTTGTACAAAGCGCATTTCCGGGTTTTTCGTCCTGGATGTGCAAAAATTTCCAGCCAAACAGTCCACCGGCCACAATGGCCGCAACCTGTCCCAGGGTCGTGGGCCATGCCACCACCAGGATGGTGGACAGGATGGCCAGAGTGGCTCGGTTGCGGTCAGGACAGAGGCCTTGCGCCATGCCCCATACCGCCTGGGCCACGACGGCCACGGCCACCACCTTCAGCCCATGCAACCAACCGCCCTGGGTCGCCAGGTCGAGATGGGTCACGCCAAAGGCGAAGAGAATCATGGCCACGGCCGACGGCATGGTGAAGCCGATCCAGGCCGCCACCGCACCGGGCAACCCGGCCCGTATCATGCCCAACCCCATCCCCACCTGGCTGCTGGCGGGACCGGGCAAAAACTGGCACATGGCCACCAGATCGGCATAGGACTTTTCGTCCAGCCATCTCCTGCTTTCGACAAACTCCTCCCGAAAATAGCCCAAATGGGCCACCGGCCCGCCAAAGGAGGTCAAACCCAGTTTGAAAAACACGGCCAAAACCTCGACCATGCGGTACAGCCTTCCGTTGGAACCCATCGTATTCAACATGGACACAAACCCTTCTGCCTTCAACCACGCCTGCCCCATCTTCCGGGGTTCTTATCATAAGAACATCATGAAAATAATCTGTAATATGCACTGTTCGGACTTTTTTATGGATTCATGCAAGAGGCATTTTAACATAGAAGTAACACAAAACTTACACAAATTCCACAATTCCCATTGAATCTTTTTTGATCCGGTGACAGAATGCCACGCTTTGTCAGTCAGCCGTCAGAGCACACCGCCCGTATCGGAAATTCTGAAGTGACTATTACAAAATGCAATAGATAGGCCTTCTGATGTCACTATTACAAAATGCAATAGATAGGCGAAGTTCTGAGTGTGCTATTACAAAATGCAATAGACAAGCCTCGTCTGGATTTTTGTGGTACCGGAAATTTTCTTAGAAAAGCCGTGCTATCCGACCAGGATCTTCCGCTGAGGATAGAGGCAAACCGGCAGACATGACCGGCAGACATGAAAAGAAGTAATCTGTTTCCGTCCTTGTTAGCAATTCAACCTGCGAGTGAACGAATGGAAAGTGTCTCTTATATCGATCATGGTATCAATCTGGTGCTGTCACTGGTGGTTGGCCTGGCGTTCGGCATCGAACGCCAGCACAGTACCCGGGACAAGGCCGACCGCTCCTATGGACTGCGTGATTTTATGATAATCGCCATGCTTGGCTATCTGGCCAGCCTGGTGCATTCGACTTCAACGGTTTCCAACGCCTGGTTGCTGACCTTCGCCCTGGTGATCGTTTATTCGATGATCTCCTTCGTTCTGGAAAACACGGCCCGTCTCCCGGAACAGAGGCCTGGGGGACTGACCAGCACCATGACCAGCACCATGGCCATGCCCTTCACCTTTCTGACCGCCAGTCTGCCGAATTTTGGCATCCAGCCGTGGATTCTGGCGACTGTCATGTTTCTGGTCCTCCTGATCATGAACCTGAAGGCATGGATCAATACGTTTGGATCGACCATTGAACACCGGGAAATCAGCGATTTCGCCGTATTGATCGCCGTTGCCATCAGCATCACCCCCCTGATTCCCGCCCAGGCCGTCATTCCGATCCCTCTGCTGACCTGGGTGGACGGGGTTCGCCAGATCCACTACAACAATCTCAGCCTGGCCATGTTGTGGAAAGTGGTGTACATGGTCAGTCTCATGAGCTTTATCGCCCACTTCGTCACCAAATATGTTCGTGGCCGAAAGGCCCTGGTCCTGGCCACCTATTTTGCCGGTTTGGTCTCTGCCCTGGCCACCAACGTGTTATTGCATGACAAGGCCAAGATGGATCCCAAGGCCGTGGATTATTTGTCGGCCCGGGAGCGTTATGTGGGCTACTGTTCGTCCAATTGCGGTGCGTTTACCCGCAACATGATCGTTTTTCGCCTGGTCATCGGTCCCGAGCTGTTTTCCCAGTACTTTTTCATCATGTTTACCTGTCTGTTGGCCTTTGCCGGCCTGGGCGTATACGCATTCAAAGGTCTGCCGCCGATCACGGGAGCGGATGATCAGGAGGTCCGCATCACCAAACGCCCGGTCCCCCTGGGCTTCGTCATGAAGTTTGCTGGACTGTTTGCATGCCTCATTCTGGTCATCGGCGCGGTCAATTTTTATCTGGGGGCCGGAGCCACGGTCTTTGCCACCTTCGTCGCTTCCAACGGCAATTCGGGGGCTGCCCTCGGTGCCCTGGGCACCTCCATGCTGCAAGATCCCAGCCTGAACGGCTGGATTGCCGGTCTGAGTATCGTCGCCGCCCTGTCGGGCAGTATTACCTCCCAGTTTGTTATCATTGCCGGACGGATTGGTATGGGACAGAGCATCCAGTATCTCCTGACCATCCTCGCGCAATGGGCCGTTGGACTGACCTGCGTCTGGATAGCCTTTGCCTGACCCGGCTTCGCACATCTCTCGACACAACGCCGGATTTCCCTCCCGGAACAGCCAAAAATCGGCTGTTCCGGGCGGTTTTTTTGATTGGTTTTCTCTCAACCGGGCTGGTTGACACAAGAGACCACCGAATCTTTCTGGAGATCGCTTCTGCAATTTGGGAGGGGATGAGATGAACGGGAGACAGCCGCCGTTACCCTTTGGACGTTTCCGAAACATTCTCCTGGCAACCGATGGCTCTGAATTTTCCAGAGGTGCCGAAATGCTGACCATTGCCCTGGTGCTCCGTTTTGGTGGACGGGTGACAGCCGTACAGGTGGCACTGTTCAACCCGGAGTTGGATACCTTGTCCATGAGCCTGTCGCAACAACAGGAAAAGACCACTTGGCAATCCCTGGGAAAGGTGAAGGAGCGGATGAACCGCCAGGGGGTCTCTTGCACTCTTCTGGTCAAACAGGAGTCGCATCCCCTCTTGGGCATTCTGGATGCAGCGGTCGAAGTCAACGCCGATCTGGTGGTGATGGGACGACGGGGTCGATGGGGATTGACGCGCCTGATGTTCGGCGATACCGCTGCGCGCATTGTCGCCCAATCACCCAACACCGCACTGGTGGTTCCCAGGGAGGGAGGATCTCTCTGGAATACCTCCATTTTATTGGCCACAGATGGTTCCTCTTTCAGTGATCGAGCGGGCGAGGAGGCGACCATTCTGGCCAAAGAGGCCGGTTTGCCCCTGCGGGTCATTTCCGTCGTGGAAAACCGGAGCCGTGCGCCCCATACCGAGATAGCGAACGCCGCAGTGGAACGGGCCGTTGCCCACGCCAAAAACGCCGGGGTCATGGTACACGGTGCGGTACTGGAGGGATATCCGACGGCCAACGTCATTGCCGCAGAGGCGTACAATACCGGTGCCGGACTGGTGGTGGGCGGCAGCCATGGCCGAACCGGACTGGATCGGCTACTCATCGGCAGCGTCATGGAACGATTGTTTGGCCATGTCTCTTGCCCGGTCCTGGTCGTCAAGGGGGGGCGAGGGCCTCGCTCATGATGCCCACAGCCCATCGCCGTTCCCCGC
>CAIWLA010000141.1 GCA_903913345.1 uncultured Magnetococcales bacterium
GATTTTATCGTCGGTTTTCCTGGTGAAACGGAGGCCGACTTTCAGGAGACCCTGAACGTGGCCGAACAGGTCTCCTTTGACCATGCCTACTCTTTCTGTTTCTCCTCCCGTCCCGGCACGCGGGCAGAGGGGATGGGGGAACAGATTCCGGGTGCGGTCAGCACCGCCCGGCTGGCCATTCTCCAGGAGCGGCTCAATGCCCACCAACTGCGGCGCAACCAGGATCGGGTCGGCCGGGTGGAAGCGGTCCTGGTGGAGGGGGCGGCCAAAAAGGGCCTGGGGGAGTTGGCCGGTCGCACCCCCGGTTTCAGAAGGGTCAATTTTCCGGGAGATGCCAGACTGATCGGCCAGATAGTCCCCGTGCGCATTACCGAAGGATTGCCAAACTCGCTGCGCGGCATCCTGGACCCAGACTTTCCGTTGATATGACGAGACAAAAAATGGCTGCCACCATCGCCCACAGGACCAAAAAGAGACCGGACAACCTCCTGACGGAGCGGGTGGAATTTCCCGACAATCGGTTGATGATGACCCTGTGCGGTGCCTTGGACACCCATCTCAAGCGACTGGAAGAACGGTTGGGTGTCTCCCTGCATCCCCAGGGCAACGGCATCCGCATCACGGCACCCGAACACCCCGGCAAAAAAGGTACGACAGTTGCTAGAAGATCTGTATACTGCGCTGGAACAGGGTCATGCCGTGGATCAGCAATGGGTGGAACAGGCCATTCAAATCGTGGAAGAGAGAGAGAGGTTTCCAGAGACGCGAGCCGACCGCCCATCGGCTGTGGAGTCCGTGCTGCGCACGCCGTTGCGGATTCTCTATCCGCGCACCCCCAGACAGGCCGATTATCTCCGCACCCTGGCCACCTCTGACCTGACCTTTGCCATTGGACCGGCGGGCACCGGCAAGACCTTCCTGGCGGTGGCGGCCGCCGTCACCCAGTGGCTGGAAGGACGGGTTGCCCGTATCATTTTGACGCGACCGGCGGTCGAGGCCGGAGAGCGATTGGGGTTTTTGCCCGGCGATCTGCAGGCCAAGGTGGACCCCTACCTGCGTCCCCTCTACGATGCCCTGCATGCCATGCTCGGACCGGAAAAGGTGGAGCGCATGTTGTTGCGTCATGAGTTGGAGATTGCCCCCCTCGCCTATATGCGCGGTCGCACCCTGGAGGAGGCATTCATCATCCTGGATGAGGCACAGAATACCACGACCGAACAGATGAAAATGTTTTTGACCCGCTTCGGAGAGGGGTCCAGGGTGGCCGTATCGGGAGACATTACCCAGATTGACCTCCCCAGAGGACAACCGTCCGGGCTGGTGCAGGCCGCCCGGATCTTGCAGAATCTCTCCGGGGTGGCCTTTGTCCGTTTTACGCACCGTGATGTGATCCGGCACCCGTTGGTGCGAAAAATTGTCCAGGCTTACGAACAGTCTGGCCAATCCGGAAAGGCATCCAGAAAAACTCTTTCAGGGAAGACCGACCATTAGCATCCTCTCCATCCTCCGGGAAGCCGGATCATTCAAGCCTTTTCAGGCGATCGTCGGATTTTGTTTCAATACCCGGCAGACGATCAGGGAGGCCCGCAGCGACATCAGTGGCATGAGCGACTTCAACTTTCCGAAGATTGTCCATCTCCTGTCGTTTGTGCTGCTGGTCGCCATTTTGACGCTGGTCTACTCACCGGTCATATTGCGTCCCACCTATCTGCCGGAGGTGGGCGAGGTGGCGGTCCGTAACATCAAGGCCAATCGAGACCTCCTGGTCGAGGATGTGGAGACCACGACCCAACGCCGGCAACAGGCGGCCACGGCGGTTCCGCCCGTGTACGACTGGGATGCGGGCATGATGGATCCCATCATTCTCCAGTTGGAAGAGGCGTTGGCCTGGCTCGATACCACACGGGCCGGACATGGCCCAACGGCTGCCTCCACGGAACCCCCCCATGAAACCAATACCCCGACCAAAGGCACGGAGTTGCCCGCCGATGGAAAACCGGTGGTCGGAAAGCCTCTGGCGCGGGATGCGCAACGGGATACCTTTTCCCAGACCCTGGAAGAGGAGATCCCGGAAGGGGTCTATCAGGCCTTGCTGGCCTTGCCACAGACCAAGCCCCTGGTGACGGCCATCCGTCATTGGCTGGAAAATTTCACGCAGCAGGCGGTGGTGGACAGCCCGGAAGTGCTGGAGGAGTTGGCGCATCTGCCCTTTTATGTGGTCCACTCGATGGCCGATGGTTCGGAAAAACAGGTCTCCGACACCACCGATTTGCTGGATATGGCGGGTATGCGTCGTCTCCTGGGCGAGACCATCCACAGTGAATTGGAGGAATTTCCGGCGGAGATACGGCAATGGTTGCTGGAAGAGGTCCGCAATCAAATCCGCCCCAATCTGGTCTACAATTTTACCGAAACCCAGGCACGGCGCAAATTGGCCTATGATGCGGTCGAGCCTGTCTATTTTCAGGCGCGCCAGGGACAGATGGTGGTCCGCGAGGGGGCCATTGTCACCGAAGATGTCCGCATGAAGCTGGAAGCGATGAACCAGAACCAGTGGACCAACGCCATGCTGTGGCGCATCATGGGATTGGTGATCGTCCTGGGCAGTCTGCTGTGGCTGGGCCGCTGGTTTGTCTTGACCACCTCGGTCTCTTTTCCGCGGGACCAAAAGACCTTTTACCTGTTGGGTGCCATCCTGCTGATCACCTCGTTGCTCTCCACCGTCATGTTGACGACCGGTCAGGGGATGGTGGAATTATTGAATTGGCCACCCAACATGGTCATCTATTTTCCCCTGGCCGCCCTGGGGTCCGCTTTAACCTCTCTGACGGTGGGGGCCAGGGTTGGCATTCCCGGTGGTTCCTTGGTGATTGGTATCATTCTCTCTTTTCTGGGTGCCCTGGTGACCAACGGTGGGCTGCCGTTGTTTATTTATTATATCGTCGGTTCTCTGGTGGGCGGTGCCACGTTGCGGGCCTGCCGACGTCGTTTTGACGTGTTGTATTCCGGGGTCAAAATCGGTTTGGCACAGGCCATCACCGTCCCTGTGATCGAACTGCTCTCCGGCAATGACCCCTCCTGGTATTGGCTGGCGGGGATCGCCATGGCCATGACCAGCGGACTTCTGATCGGTTTGTGGGCACTGGCATTGATTCCATTGTTGGAATTTTTGTTCAATATCACCACCGATTCTCGTCTGACCGAGCTGGCATCGGGGGATCATCCCCTGGTTCGGGAACTCTCCCTGCGCAGCCCCGGCACCTATCATCATTCGGTCATGATGGGTAATCTGGCCGAGGCGGCCGCCGAGAGCATCCAGGCCAATCCCCTGTTGGCGCGGGTCATGGCCCTGTACCATGACATTGGCAAGATGAACTCTCCCCACTATTTTATCGAAAACCAATCCGGGGAAAATCGGCATGATCAGCTCACCCCCTCCATGTCCACACGGGTGATCATGGCCCATGTCAAGGTGGGTCTGGAATTGGCCAAAAAACATAAACTGGGCGGATTTATTCAGGAGGCCATTGCCACCCATCATGGCACCTCCCTGCTCCAGTATTTTTACAATCGTGCCATCATCCAGGCCAATGAACGTCGTGAGATTATCTCTCCCGAAGAGTTTCGTTATCCCGGTCCCCGTCCCCGTTCCCGTGAAGCGGGCATTCTGATGCTGGCCGATTCGGTGGAAGCGGCCTCCCGCACCTTGAAAAGCCCGGTTCCGGCGCAGATTCAGGCCCTGGTCAAGCGGATCGTCGGGGCCAAAATTCGCGAGGGACAACTGGATGAATGCACCTTGACCTTGCGTGAGGTGGCCCGCATCGAGGAGGCCTTCACCCGGGTCTTGACGTTGGGATTTTACCATCACCGGATTGAATATCCCGACCAGATGAATGGCCCCAAAATATCGCATTCGAAACAACCGACATTCCCGATCCAACGCGCCAACGGCCATCATGTCAAACATTCTGATCCATCGCGCATGCCCCCTGTGGCCCACCATTGACAAGGCCATCCGTCGTGCGGTCAGGGCGACGTTGGCCGACAGTGGTCCCGCCAAAAAGGGGGAACTGGGCATACTCTTGACGGACGATGCCGAAATACGGCGTCTCAA
>CAIWLA010000142.1 GCA_903913345.1 uncultured Magnetococcales bacterium
ACCGTGCAGGGGCACGGTGTTGGCCCTGTCGATGCCCAAGCCGATCGTCTTGACCACCAATCCGTTCCGAGTGACAAGTACGGTTTTGTCACTGGAGTACCAGTACCAATCCTCCCCAAGGACATTGCCCAGAATAAGTGTGCCGCAGACATCGCCGATTTTGACAAACAATTGGCTGTATGGTAGGGTGTCGATCTGGCCTCTGGTGAGAGACAAATCGCACTTTTTTGTCGACGCACGATAGGCCAACCGTAGGGTGTTGACGGTTTCGCACCCGGCGAGCAGACCGCTCAGACCAAGAATCACCAAAATGACGCGATGCAGATAAGGAGACATGATTGATGTGGGGCTTCTCGTGGCTAGTGATCCGTTTACCGTTGTTGAACCATATCCCGTGTCGTGCCTTCTTTGCAAGCATTGCCGTGGTACTTTGCCTGTTTTCCGTCTCTTCGGTGATGGCCGCCGATGATCCTGCTGGAGTCGAACTGCCCAAGAACCTGCCTCCCGAGGCTGTGCAACATTTCCTTGGTCAGGCCAGAGAGAAGAAACCGGATCTCGTGCTGGACACCTTGCGTGAACAAGGTGCCGGGAAGGATGCCGGGAAGGATGCCGGGAAGGATGCCGGGAAGGATGCCGGGAAGGGTGTTGAACTCCCCAAGCCCAAAATTTCTCATATTGAACGGTTCTATTTCGAGCGGGTCGGAGATCCGATTTCTCAATTTGGCTATGCCCAGTTTTGGTCCAATGGTGTTGATTTACCATTGAGTGGTGCCATGGCAGACACCTATGTGCTCGGCAGTGGCGACAAACTGGTGGTGACGTTGCGTGGCAAGATCAACAACTCCTCGACAGTCACCGTGGATCGGGAAGGCCGGATCCTCATCAATGAACTGCCCCCAATACCCGCTTCAGGGCGTACCCTGGGTGACCTTCATCGGGATATTCTGGAACAGGTGGAACACGCCTTTTCAGGAACAACCGCCTTTGTATCCCTGGGGGCCGTTCGTTCGGCCGCCGTGGCAGTGATCGGCGAGGTGGAAAAACCCGGCATCAAGAGAATGACGGGGTTGGGAGGCATTCTGGATGCGTTGGGCGCATCCGAGGGCATTAAAAAAGATGGAACATTGCGCAAGATCAAGATCATACGCGATGGAAAGGCCATTCCGGTTGACCTGTATGACGTCCTGCTCAAAACGGGCACCCCATTGCCCAACCTGCGCGAGGACGACCAAGTGGTGGTTGGCGGCATTGGTGATACAGTGGCCGTCACGGGTATCGTCAATCAGCCGGGTATCTATGAGTTGAAACCGGGAGAGAACAGCATTTCTGTGGCCAAACTGCTCTCCTGGAGTGGCGGGATCATTCGCACGGGCAACACGGTCATCACCATCATGAGAAACAGTGCCAACGGGCAAACACCGGTCGAGGTCTCGGCCAACAGTCAGGCCAAGGTACAAAAAGGCGAGATCTTGAAAATCACCTCTGGTGATGACAGCAAATATGGCAATGTCAGCCTGCATGGTCACGTGACCCAACCGCAAACCCGTTCCTTGTCCGCCGTACCCACTCTGCGTGCCCTCATTTCCAACCCCCGGATGATCAAACCCGATCCCTATTCGGCTTTGGCTGTCATCCGCCGTGTCTCTCTGACGACCCGGGTTGTACAACCAGTCCCTTTCAATCTGGCCAAGGTATTGAATGGCGAGGCAGATATGCCACTCCAAACCGATGACACAGTGATTGTGTTCAGTCGGGACGATATTGATTTTCTCCAAAGTGACCACGTACAAAATATCCTGTCAAACTTTGCCAAGGCAGGCAGGACCGGTTGCCCACCGCTGGACGAGTTGGCCGTTATACTGCGTCGCAGCAATCCGATGCGGTTTGCGAGTGCCATCCTGCAATGGGGCACGGTTCCGAAAAAGGAGGATGTCAGTGGCTGTCCAGAGGTGTTCAAGAAAAATCCAGAACTGCTGCCTTTCCTGCTGGAACACTCCGTGTCACTCATGGGTGAGGTTGGCAGACCGGCTGTTTATCCGGTCGTTCCGCCTGTGACGCTGGCGGAGATTTTTGATCTGGCGGAGGGCAAGTCCCGCCATGCCGATATGAGCCATGTCGAAGTGGCTCGGAATCTCCCCAAAAACGACCAGACATCACTGGAACGCACCTATCTCGATCTGTCGCAAGGCAATCTGAATGTGGGTGTGCAGTCTGGAGACATGATACGCATTTTTTCCCTCTATTCCACCCAGGATTTCGGCAACGTGGTTGTCGATGGCGAGGTGATGCGACCGGGGAGCTACAGCATTCGACGCGGGGAAAAATTGTCGGAGGTGTTGAATCGGGCGGGTGGGATGTCGGAAGCCGCTTTTCCCTTTGGGACGGTCTTTTTGCGTCCCTCTCTGGCGGACAAGCAGGTGGAGGGGCTTGAACGAATGGCGCATGAGTTTGAGGCCTCTTTGCTCAAACTGGCCCGCGGCAGTGCCACCGGTGGTAGCAACGTGGTTGGAGCGGGCGAGACTCTCATCAAATCCATCCGATCTGCCAAACCCTCTGGGCGCATGCGGGTTGAGGCGGATCTGGCCTATCTCTCTGTCCATCCAGAGGAGGATGTGGTTCTGGAGCCAA
>CAIWLA010000143.1 GCA_903913345.1 uncultured Magnetococcales bacterium
GGATGTCGCCCGGATCAGTTGGTTGCGCGTCAAAACCAGTTCGCCCGCCATATTGATCAACTCGTCCAGCAGGGCCACGCTGACCCGCAACGTCTCCTCTACGGTGGGCTGTCCGGTTTTGGCCTTCTCCTCCACCCTTTGCGCGGTTCCACCCCCCTCTCCCCCCGGTCGGGGTTTGAGCAGCCGGGAGGTTGGTGCGGCGGGTTTGGTCTTGACCGGCGGTCTGGCACTCTCCGCACTGCTCGCCTCGGCGGGAGCCGGTCTGGCCACGGCGACCGGGGCCACCTTGTCGGCCATGGCAGCGGGAATGGGAACCGGCTGAATGGCCTGCGGGGGCAATTGAACAATGTCTTGCAACAGGTCGGCGGTCAATACGGTGGAGACCAGCAACCGCAACCGGTGATTCGGCAAGGGGGGTACGCTTCCCTCCGCACCCAGGGCGGGCTTGATGTCAACCACTGTTCCGACGGATTCAACCAATTGACTGAATTGATTTATAAAATTCTTTCTTTCCTTCTCTCCTTCCTGGGTTATCTCGACGCTGACATCAAAAAAATAACGCCTTTCCCGTACCGCATCGGCGACTATATTGGGAAAATTTTCCAATACAAAGGGGGCCGGAACCCCCTGTGGTGCGGTCGTGGCCGTGGGGAGATGGGGCGCGGGGAGGGGAGCGGGCTTTTCCACCACCGGTTCCACCGCAGCCTGGGCGGCTGGGCTGACAACGGCAGCGGGAGGCGGCTCCTTCACGGGAGTCGGGGGAGCGGCCTTGGCGGCTGCGGCCGGAGCGGCTCCGCCCGCCCGATCCATAATGGCCTGGATGACGGCCACCTCTGCGGAGGCATCCACGGCTTCACTGTTGACCACATCGTGAACCATGGCCTTCAATTTATCCAGACCGGACAACAAACTGTCGGAAATTTCCGAGGTGGGTTCGATGCTCTTGTCCCGAACCTTGCCCAGCAAATTTTCCATCGTGTGGCTCAGTTTGGAAATGGCCGTCAACCCAAAAAAGCCGGCCGATCCCTTGATGGAATGGACCCCCCGAAACAGGCTGTTGATCGTTTCCGAATCGGTGGCCGCACCCCTCTCTTCCAAAATCAGCAAATTGGGTTCTATGTTTTCCAGGTGCTCCGTCGATTCCTGGACAAACATGGCCAACAGCTCTTCATCTTCCTCAGCCATTCTCTTGCTCCATCCGTTGCAATCCGTCGTGTATTAGAGTTTCAATCGGCTCAAGGCTTTGTCCAGATCGGCCGCAATGGCCGTGATCGTATCGACCTGCTTTCCGACCGTTTTACTCTTTTTATCAATCAAATCAACCGTCCATTTGACTTCCACAATGCCCTTTGCCACGGCTGCCGCCACCTGGGAGGTGCCTGCAATATGACGGGATATTTCCGCACTGACCGAAGAGACTTCGACGATGGATTGGGTCATGCCATCCACACCCGATGAGGCCTCCACCACATTGCGGGTCACCTCGTCAATGCCAGAGGAGATTTCCTGCACATTGCGGGAGACCTCGCCAATGCCTGTCGAGGCATCCACGACCCGTTTGGTGACCGCTGCCGTTTCAGCCGATACCTCCACCATGGAATGAGAAATTTCGGCCACCGTCCGGCTTTGCTCATCCACGGCCTGGAGAATTTCCCCGTTGGCACCGCTCAACCGTTTGATAATCTCGCCCACCTGTTGGGTGGCGATACCGGCTGCCGTGGTGGTCTCCTGGATCTGGCCGATCTTTTCCGAAATCATCCGTGTGGCTTCGCTGGTTTGTCTGGCCAACTCCTTGACCTCATTGGCCACCACGGCAAAGCCCTTGCCCGCTTCGCCCGCCCCGGCTGCCTCGATGGAGGCGTTCAAGGCCAGAATATTGGTCTGTTCCGCAATATTGCTGATCACCGCCACCACCTTGCCGATCTCCTGGGCGGAAATCCCCAATTTTTGCATGACACCAAAGGTGTCCTGGGCATTGCGTTTGGCCTCATCGGCCTCCTTGGAGGCATTCTCGCACCGGGAACGGACCTCGCCAATGGAGGCGGTCAACTGTTCCACCGACGAGGCCACGGTGCTGATGCTGTTGCCCGTTCTCTGGGAGGCATCCCGCACCTGTTCCATGTTCCGGCTCGCCCGTTCGCTGGATTGGGCCACCGAACTCAGATTGACATTGGCCTCTTCGGCGGCGGAAGAGATGGTGTTCATGTTGGCACTGATCTGCTCGGCAGAGTCCGACACGGTTCTCATGTTGTTGCTCATCCGCTCCGTGGTGGTCTGGAGAGTCTCCATGTTGACACTCATTTCCGTCACGGCACCGGCGGAGGTGGAGGCCTGCTGGTTGAGTTGATCCGTGCCACTCGATACCTCCCGGACGGCAGTGAGCAACTCCTTGGAGGCATGGCTCAGTCTGGTGGTATCCTGGACAATTTCCCGGAAAATTTCGTTCAAATTTTCGGTCATTCTGCGCATGGATCGCAACAGACCGGCCTTCTGGTGACCCGTCATGCCCAGATCCACCATCAGGTTGCCCTCGGCGATGGAGTCGGCGATGGAACGAATCTCGGAGGGTTCGCACCCGATATTTTTCAGAATGGCTTGAATCATGACAAAGGAAAAAATGGCCCCTCTCGCCAAGGCCACCAGGGAGAAGATCAACGACCCGATCATCGAGGGTTGTTCCGTCCGCGAGGCCCCATTCAGGGCATCCTGGGCCAGTTTGCGGAGATCTTCCAGGGTGAGTGCCAGATGGTTGTCCAACTCTTTCTTTTTCAGGATTAATTTTTCGGCCAGATCGGTGGCATCGCTGTAGCGACCGTTGCGCAGCAGTTCA
>CAIWLA010000144.1 GCA_903913345.1 uncultured Magnetococcales bacterium
AGGAGATTTTCCCTGAGTTGATCAGACAGGGTCGATGAATCGAGAGCACTGATGAAATGTCTGACTTCTTTCTCCAATAAAACCGTATACTTCAGATCTTTCTTGATCTGGTAATCCTTCTCATGCCGCCGCATCTGGAGCAGACTGAGATAGAGTTCCTCCGTGTCGTAGTCCTTGATCTTTTTTTCCAGGGCATGGGCACTCTCCCGGAATTTGCCCTGCAACCCGGACTTTTCATCCAACCCCTTCTCCGTCTCATGCCTGGCCAGATTCAGAAAGGCGGTCAGATAGGCTTCGGCAAATTTTTTGATATCGCTGTCCAGGCGGGCACTGGAGTCGTCGTGGTTCTCCTGGGCCGCCTTGAGCATACCGTCGGCCGTCTGTTGCAAGGAACCAACGCCCTTTTTGACCGCATCCACATATTTGGGATCCTTGCGCAGCAAAAAATCCTTCTCCCCACGCCGGGCCTCCAGCATCAGGATGTCCAGGTGCAGGGCATGGGACTTTTCCACCTCCACCCGATCCAGGACATCCCCCTGAAAGGTGGCCAGCGTACTGACCAGAGTGGTCTGGTAGAGCGTCACCACCCCCAGAAACAGAATACCCACCAACCCGAAGCCGATGCCGATTTTTGTACTGATGTTCAGATTGTTAAAAAAACGTGTCATATCGATTCGTCCTCCCCCTATTCAGACGGTCCATACCCGCCATGTTGCACCACAGATAACACAACAAAATATTGTGTTATACAAAAAAACTCCACCAGGATACAGAAGATGACCGGAAATGGGAAGAAAAAAAACAGCCCCTGGCCCCTTGGCGGGGAGTCGACAGGATACCTGCCCGGAAAAAAATGAATTTTTTAATCATCCCAAGGCGATACAACGGGCGATAGATCTCCATCTGGCGCGCATCAAACAGACGCCATTCCACCGCCGCTGCCAACACCCTCCGCCAGAATCGTCGCCACCAACAGATTGAGACTGACATGCTCTCGCTTCGCCTTGGCGACAAGTTTGGAATGCAGCGATTTCGGCACTCTGGCCATAAACTTCCCGGAAAAACCACCCGATCTTGGGAGAGGGACGGGGATTCCCAACTCTTCCATGGTCTGAATGGCACCATTCAGGGCATCCATTCCATTCTCGATGGCCTCCGCTACCGTCTCCCCGTCCGAAAAACACTCATTGAAATCCGGGAAATTGATCAAAAATCCAGACCCTTCATCTTCAGTCAACGGCCTTATTTCAAACGGGTATTCGCTAAGATTGGGCATTTATTCATCCCCTTTGACAAACCTGGCAAACTTTCTAATGTAAATAGGTTGGATTGGCCTGTGCGTTGGAACCACAAAAATATGCCCATCCTTGCGGGCAAACACACAGTGACTGGATCCCTTTTGCCGCCAGACAATGCCATGTTGCTGCGCCACCGTCTGCAGGTCGGAGAGCCGCCAATCCATCGGGTTCCGCGCCATCTGGTCGAAAAGTTTCTGCGATGTATTCATAGTTTAATGATACTATATCTGGTACACCAAGGACAAGAAAAACCGGTTGGTTCTGTCGTATTTGCCAGCATTGATCTTCGTTTGGGCTGAAACGGGGGCTTTGCCCCCAACCCCACCAAGAAAACAATCCCCCTGGACCTCCGAAAAATGGAGATGATCCAAAAAAAGAGGGGAGGGTCTCGGCCATACTCAGACTTCCAGCAACGCCGCCTGCTCTTGCAGGGAGTGGAGATGCTCTTCCCAGTAACGCGGCCCGTTAAACCAGGGAAAGGCCCTGGGGAAGGCAGGGTCTTCCCAACGCCGGGCGATCCAGGCGGCATGGTGCATCATGCGCAGGGTGCGCAACGGTTCGATGAGAGCCAGTTCGGCCCGATTGAAATCAAAAAACATCTCGTAACCATGCAAGATATGTGCCAATTGCAGATCGCGCTCCTCCTCTCCGCCCGACAGGCTCAGCCAGCAATCCTGAATCGCCGGTCCCATGCAGGTATCATCAAAATCGACAAAAAAGGGACCGGTGGGGGTCCACAGCAGGTTGCCCGGATGACAATCGCCATGCAGACGCAGGGTTTTGACGCGGCCAACCCGTTGAAAACAGAGGCGCATGGTCTGCAACAGGGCGGTCGTCACGGTTTGATAGGTCGCGTGCAGATGGTTGGGCAAAAAACCGCTCTCCAGGACATGCCGCACCGATTGAACCCCCCAGGTCTCCACCGTCAGGGTCAACCGTTCTTTGAAGGGACGACTGGCTCCCACGGCATGGATGCGCCCCAGAAAGCGGCCCAACTGCTCCAGGTTGTCCTTGTTCTCCAACTCCGGTGCCCGTCCACCCTGGCGCGGATAGAGGGCAAACCGATACCCCTGATGGTGATGCAGCGTCCGGTGGTCCGGGGTGGCCAGGGGGGCAATCACGGGCAACTCCTCGGCCACCAGATCCTGGCAAAAGCGGTGCTCCTCCAGGATGGCCCCATCCGACCACCGTCCAGAGCGATAGAATTTGACCACCAGGGGTGCCCCCCCCTCGATGCCGATTTGATAGACGCGGTTTTCATAGCTGTTGAGGGCAAAGAGGCTGCCCGTGCAGGGATATCCCGCCTGCTCCACCGCATCCAGAATGGTGTCCGGGGTCAAATTTTGATAGGGGGTTTTGTCATGGTTTGCATCCGTCATCTCAGGCATCCTTTATCGTTCGCCGGCCAACTCTTCCAACTGCTGCCACCGTTCATAGGCCAGGGCCAATGACCGTTCCAATTGTTCCAGACGGGTCGTGGTGGCGACGATTTCGTCCGCGCCACGGCGATAAAAGGCCGGATCGGCCACCGTCCGATGCAGGGTCTCCTGCTCCTCTTCCATGGCCCCAATCTGACCGGGCAGGGCCGTCAACTCTTGCTGCTCCTTGAAGCTCAACCGTTTTTTGCGTTCGCGGACGCGCCCCTCCCCCTTCGACAGGACCGCCACCGCCACCACATCCGGCCCCTTTTTGACCGCCTGGGGGGCCACCGCCAGCCAATCGTCATAACCGCCCACATACTCCCCAACCCGCCCCTCCGCCTCGAAAACCAAGGTACAGGTGGCCACATGGTTCAAAAAGGTGCGATCATGGCTGACCAGCAAAACGGTGCCCGCATAGTCCACCAGCAAGGCCTCCAGCAACTCCAGCGTCTCCACATCCAGATCGTTGGTCGGTTCATCCATCACCAGGACATTGGAGGGTTTCAGAAAGAGAGCGGCCAACAGCAGACGATTGCGCTCCCCCCCGGAGAGAATGCCAACGGGGGAACGCGCCCGGTCCGGGGTGAAGAGAAAATCTTGCAGATAGCTGATGATATGTCGTGTTTTGCCGTTGAAAACAATCTCCTGCCGCCCCCCTCCCACGCTTTCGATGACGGTTTTTCCCTCATCCAACTGGGCGCGCAGTTGATCAAAATAGGCCACCTCCAGGCGGGTGCCCAGGCGGATGGTTCCCTGATCGGGGGTCAACTCCCCCAGCAACAGGCGCAAGAGGGTGGTCTTGCCCACCCCATTGGCCCCGATCACCCCCACCTTGTCACCCCGTTGGATCAGGGTGGAAAAATCGCGGATCAGGGGAACACCGTCATGACAGTAGGTGACCTGCCGGGCCTCGACCACCACTTTTCCGGAAAGATCGCCCGTGGCCAACTGCAACCGCACGGTCCCGGTCTGTTCCCGCCTGGCCCGTCGTTCACGACGCAGCCGTTCCAGGGCACGGACCCGCCCCTCGTTGCGGGTCCGTCGGGCCTGAATCCCCTGCCGGATCCAACTCTCTTCCAGGGCCAGTCTTTTGTCAAAGAGGGCCTGTTGCGCCGTCTCCACCTCCAGGGCCGTCTCCTTGCGCCGCCGATAGGCGGCATAATCCCCCGGCCAATCCGTCAACCGGCCGCGATCCAGCTCCAGGATGCGGGTGGCCAGACGGTCGAGAAAGAGACGATCGTGGGAGACAAAAAAGAGGGTGCCCCCATAGCCCCGTCCGCCGGTTTCCGGTTTCAGAAAGGTTTCCAGCCACTGAATCGCCTCCAGGTCCAGATGGTTGGTGGGTTCATCCAGCAGCAGCAGATCGGGCGCGGTCACCAGGGCGCGGGCCAACAAAACCCGGCGTTTCAGCCCCCCGGACAGATCGGCAAAAGGCCGATCCGCCGGCAAAGACATCTGCGACAGGATCTCGGACACCCGTTGTTGATCTCCCCATCCATCCAGTCGGTCCAGTGCCTCATGGGCCTCCGCCAGGGACTGCAAGGCGGAAGCCTCACCGCTCTCCACCCGCAGGCTGGCCTGATGATAGGCGGTCAAACCGCCACGGACGGCACCCAGCCCGCTGGTCACCACCTCCAGGACCGTACCGGACAACCCCTCCGGCACCTCCTGTTCCAGACGCGCCACCCGCAGCCCCCTCTGACGCACCACTTCGCCGCTGTCCGGTTGCAGTTCTCCCGCCAACAATTTCATCAATGTGGTCTTGCCCATGCCGTTACGTCCCACCAGACAGACCCGCTCCCCCGGTTCCAGGAAAAAGTGGACCCCCTCCAATATGGTCGGTCCGCCAAAACGGATGGATACATCGCGCATACCAATCAAAGCCATCGGTTACCTGCTCCGGTTTTTTTATAGAATGATGCGAAAACGGTTTGTCAAAATGGACGACACCTGTGTATTGTGTCGTCTGGCCTTCACGCACAGAATCCTGATGCCTTGGTCTCCATGAAACTGCCACTGAAACTGCCCACCAAAATTGCCCTTCTCACCCTGGTATTTACCATGCTGGGTGTCGTTCTCGTGGGTTATTTCAGTCTCTCCCGCGTCGAAAATTTATTGACGGAACAGTCGTTTTCCGCCATTTCCAACGATCTGAACCGTCGATCCGGACAGTTGATCCTCCATGTCCGGGAGATGCACAATGCCCTGTCGATGCTCGCCGACTCCAGTTCCATCATCCGGGCACTGACGGCGACCGCTCCCGGAACAAACCGCTCCCAGGGTACGCCATCCACCCCCCCTGAATGGATGGATTCCGTCATCAACGACTTGATGGCCGTCATGGAACACCAGCCCATCGCCACCGAAATCAGTCTGCTGAGGGTGACGCCGAAGGGGCCAGAGTGGGCGCGGGTGGAGCGTCGCCAGGCGGATGGACATATCATCCAGGTGGCCCAGGACGCCCTGCGGGAAGAAGGTGAAAAACCCTATTTCCAGAAGGCCATCCGGCTCAATCCCCATCAGTTCACCCTGATCGATCCATTCCAGACGGATCCGCCCCGAAACCCAAAAAACGGTGCCAACCAACCATCCGCCGAGGCAACGCTCCGCATGGCCGTACCGGTCTTTACGGATGAGGATAGGGAGAATCCGGACGGGGTTCTGACCATTCGTGAGAATTTTCGCGCCCTGACCAGAGCCATCTTCCACCAAACGGGCAGTGATGTCCACATCCTGCTGGCCGATGCCGATGGCCACCTGCTTTATTTTCCTGATCCGGTCAAAAAATGGCTCCTGCCCGCATCGCCAAAAGGGACCGACCAGACGATACACCCTGCGCCCGAACCGGAGACGTTGCAACAGATCTTCCCGAACCATCACCTGGCCTTCTCCAACCCCCGCCCGGTGCCACCATCGCGCTACCAGGTGCCCTTTTTTGCGGATACACCGACCCCGATCAACCTGCCAGATCGCGCGCTCCACATCGTCTTTCAACGGATCTATCTTGATCCGGCCAGCCCGGCCCGTTACCTGCTCATGATGGCCGTGGACTCCAGTCTCCCCATGGCGCAACGCGCCCGGCAATACTGGCATAATATTCTCGAAATTTCCCTGGCCATCGCCCTGGGCCTGACCATTCTCATCATCCTGGCAACCCGGCAGTTGACCCTGCCCATCCGCCATCTGACCCGTACCATACAACGCATTGCGGCGGGCGAGGAACAGGTGGTCGTGGCCGCCACCACCACAGACGAAGTGGGCGCACTGGCAACCGCCTTTCGATCCCTGCTGGATACCCTGCGTGTCTCCCATGTGGCACTCAAAAATCTGGCCACCTCTCTGGAAAAACAGGTGCAGGAGCGCACGGCAGACCTGGCGGTGGCCCGGGATGAGGCCCTGGCCGCCAGCCAGGCCAAAAGTGACTTCCTGGCCACCATGAGCCATGAAATTCGCACCCCGATGAATGTCATTCTGGGGATGCTGGAACTGTTGCGCGTCGCCAATCTCACCCTGCCCGATCGGGAACGGGTGGAACTGGCCTTCGGTGCGGGCAATACCCTGCTGACCTTGATCAACAATGTCCTCGATTTTTCCCGCATGGAGAGTGAACAGTTCACCCTGGACAATGTGGATTTTGACCTGCGGCAACCGGTTTATGAGGCATCCATGACCGTCGCCCCCTTGGCACACGCCAAAGGAATTGAATTGACGGCCTTTTTCCCGGATGTGCCCCTCGCGGAGGTCCGTGGGGATCCCATCCGTTTCCGGCAAATTCTGGTCAATCTGCTGGGCAATGCCATCAAGTTTACCCCGGAGGGTGGCTCGGTCGAATTGTACGGCGGTCCCATCAACAGCGATGAGGATGGCATCGATCTGCTCTTTGAAGTGCGGGATTCAGGCCTTGGGATCTCCCCAGAAAACCAGGAAAAAATTTTCAGCCGGTTTACCCAGGTGGACTCCTCTTCCACCCGTCGTCATGAAGGCACGGGACTGGGTTTGTCCATCTGCAAACATTTGGTGGAGATGATGGAGGGCGAGATTGGCATGGAGCCTAATCCCCACACCCCCTCTGGATCGGTTTTTCATTTTACCGTGCGGTTGGACAAACAACAACGAAGCTATGTCCAGAGCGTCAAAGAGCAGGATTTCAAGGATATCCGGGTATTGGCGATCGCCCATGATGGCCTGTTGCGCACCCTGGTGGAGGATGCCATGATCCCCCATGGTGCCCGCCTGGACCACGTGACCGAAGTGGGTCATGCCGCCGATATTTTGCAACGGGCCGATGCCGCCGGACAATCCTATCAATTGGTCTTGTGCAATCAAAGACCGGGCATCAGCCATCATCGGGAATTTCGCCAACTGTTGAATTGCAATGCCGACCTGCGTTTCATCCTGTTGACCGATCTGTTGGACCAGGGCTGGGACCAGGCCACCGAACTGCCCGGCACCGCCATCTGTCTCAAAAAACCGATCAATGCCGACCGCCTCGTCGCAGCGGTCGAGTGGCTCATCAAGAACAAAGGCCGACATCATGCCCTGCAAACCGATCTCACGCCCCAGGGCACGGAATCCTTGCACGGCGATGGCTTCCTCCTGATTGTGGATGATCAACCGGCCAACCTGATCGTGACACGGGGCATGTTGATCAATATCGGCTATCGGCCAGAGCAGATTTGCACGGCGGCCAACGGGCAGGAGGCCGTTGACGTGTTTCAGAAAAAGCCGTTCGACCTCATTCTCATGGATTGCCAGATGCCGGTGATGGACGGTTTTGCCGCCACCCAGGCCATCCATGCGTTGGAAGAGGAGTGGGGCCGGGACAAACGGAGGGTGCCCATCGTCGCCTTTACAGCCGACGTGACACCACAAGCCCGAACCAACATCCGGGCCTGCGGAATGGATGGCTTTCTCTCCAAACCGGTCAGCATCGCCGATCTGCGTGGACAACTGCGCCATTTATCCCTCTTGCGACCAGACAATCTCTCCACTGCCCCATCCGATTCGTCCGGTGCCGTTCAAGAGTCATTCACACCCAGCGACGAACAACCGGAACCGGTCGATATGAACGCCCTTCTGAAATCCATGCGGTCCATTGGTCTCCAGGAGGAGGATTTTCGCGAAGTGGCCGATCTGTTGGCCGTGCAGTTTCTGGAACTGCTCAACACCATGCGGCGTGACCTGGAACAGGGCGCGTATGAATCCGCACGGGCCACCGCCCACGTGATCAAGGGCAGCATGGCCAATACCATCTTTCCCACCCTGCAAAAGTCCACCCGCACCCTGTATGAGGCAGTCCGCGACCAGAAAGAGACCGAAGCCCTCCATGAACTGGTCCGGGTCATGCGGCTGTTTGAACCCATTCAGGAGGCCCTGCTGGCCTTTCTGGAGATGGGTTCTGTGAAATAGTGGGGCAATCTTTTGTACATACTTAAATCGGGCGCTTCGCCCCGAACCCCACCAGGGGGATGATCCCCCTGGACCCGCAATAATAATAAAAATACTTTCTATTAACCGGATCCCCCACGTAACAACCCTTGATACAATTGCAACAGTCGCTGACTCATGGCCTCCAACGTCAACGGCTCCACCGTCTGCCGCGCCGCCTGACCCATGGCCGCACATCGCACCGGATTTTCCTGCAACAAACGGACATTGGCCACCAACCGCCCCCGATCCAGGGAATCCCCCAGCAAACCATTCTCCCCATGCCGGATCAAATCCGCCGCGCCGCATTGATAGGAAGTCACCAATGGCAGACCCGCCGCCATCCCCTCCAACGCCACATTGGGGAACGGATCGTACAGGGTAGGCAAAACCAGGAGATCCGCCGCGCCGTACAATGGCTCGACCGCCCGCTGTCCCCCCGTAAAACAGACCCGCTGCCCCAGACCCAACCGCCGCGCCCGTCGCTGCATCGCCCCACACTGCCGATCCTGCCCCACCACCATCAACCAGACCGACTCCGGCCACTCGGCCATGGCCTCCAGCAGAATCGGCACCCCCTTGCGCTGAAACCCGGACCCCACAAACAGTAACAAGAACACATCCTCAGGAATGGACCACCGCTGCCGGGTCTCGGCCCGAAACCGGGTGCGCAACGCCGGATGAAACCGATCGGTATCCACCCCACTGTAAATGACCGGCAGTTTCTCTTCGGCCACCCCAAAACAGCGATGGATCTCCTCCCGCACCATGTTTGAATTGCAAATGACCGCCCGCAGGCGGGGATTCTGAAACATGCGCCGCTCGGCGGCCAGGACATACCGATGATAGGGACTCAACGCCGTGGCCAGACGCCCCGGCCAACCCAGGGTGCGGGCGCGCTCTGCCAGCCAGATCCGATGCACCCCATCCCCCGCCCGGTAGAGATCACAGCCGGCCAGACGTTCGTGGGACTGCACCAGATCGAAGGCATGGCGACGCAACTGGCGATGAACACACCAGGCAAAACCCATATCCCGCCACAACCGCCCCCAATAGGGCGGATTGCAGGAGAGGGTTTGCAACCCCTTCACTTCTCCCGCCCAACGGCGTGCAATCAGCGTAATGGCCACCCCGGACTCACTCTGCAACGCCCCCATGGCCCGATCCAGAAATCGCTCCGCCCCCCCGAACGGCGTATACCGTTGACGAATCAGAGCCAAAGAAAAGGGAGGAGAGGAGCCGTCCATTGCGTTGTATCGTCACTTCCCATAGAGTTGCCGTCATGGATGGGGACAAAAATCCAGGATACCTCATCCGGGCTACCATGGACAACATGGATGGATAAAAAATTCATGAGCGACACCCACAATCCACCGCTGCATATTGTCCATACGGAATCCTCGCTGGGATGGGGGGGACAGGAGATTCGCACCCTCACGGAGGCGACCGGCATGATCCAGCGGGGTCATCGGATATCCCTCCTCTGCCCGGAAGAGGCCCACATTTTTGCCGCCGCCCAAAAACGCGGGATTTCTGTACAGCCCCTGCGCATCGGGCGCAAGGGATTGCTTGGCCTGCTGGAGATGGTCCGCTGGTTGCGGGCCAACCCCGTGGATGTCGTCATCACCCACAGTTCCACCGACAGTTGGCTGACGGCGTTGGCCTGTCGCCTCCTCTCCCGCCCCCCCCCCGTCATTCGGCTGCGGCACATTTCGGCCCCGGTGCCCCGCAATCGGGCAACCCGTTGGCTCTACACCCAGGGCTGCCGTCATATTGTCACGACCGGGAGTGCCCTGCGGTTGCAATTGATCCGCGACAACCATTTTCCCGCCGCCCACCTCACCTCCGTTCCCACCGGAATCGATCTGAAACGGTTTGTCCCTGGCCACCAGTCCCTGGTGCGTCAGCAACTGGGTCTGCCCGAAAAGTCGTTAATAATCGGCATCGTCGCCACCATGCGCAGTTGGAAGGGACATGCCCATCTGCTGGAGGCCGCCGCCGCCCTGCACCGAACGGATCTCCACCTGCTCCTCGTCGGCGATGGACCACAACGGACCAACCTGGAAGAGCAGATCCAGACACTGCAATTGACCGCCCAGGTCACGCTGCCGGGCAATCAGGAGAATGTCGTTCCGTGGCTGCAAGCCTGCGACATCTTTGCCCTCCCCTCTTATGCCAACGAGGGGGTTCCCCAATCCCTGATGCAGGCCATGGCCTGTGGGGTGCCCGTCATCTCCACCCCGGTCGGCAGCATCGAGGAGATTATTCAACATGCCGTCACGGGCCTGCTGGTCCCCCCCAAGGATCCCGTCGCCCTGGCCGGGGCACTGAACACCCTGCTGGCGGACGCCGATCTGCGCAGCACCCTGCGTCAGAACGCCCTGCGCTTTGCCCGGCAACACTTTTCCCTGGAGACCATGCTGGACCGCATGGAGGCCGTCATCCGTCCGGTCACGGGTCTGCTGCATTGACGGATTGTTGCAGGGAGGTTGAGCAGGCCATGCGATCGGCCCTTCTGGATTGTCACGAAGTGTCTGGACCTGCCACCGGGCGGTTTCCTGGTTGCATTTTTGGGCAAGTGTGACTACCATGGAGTCCATGGTCATCACGTTCGATCCCGACAAGGATTCCCGAAACCAGGAAAAACACGGGATCTCTTTGGAAGATGCGGCTCGTCTGGACTGGGGCAGTGCCCTGTGTTGGGAGGATGCGCGGCGCGACTATGGCGAAACCCGCCAAGTGGCCCTTGCCGTTCTTGAGAGACGTGTACACGTAGTGGTCTTTGTGGAACGACCGGGAGGTCGCCGAGTCATCAGCCTGCGTAAGGCCAACGTCAAGGAGGTGATGCGCTATGTCAGTGCCTTTGACAATGCGAATTGACATTCCAACCCCGGATGAAGATGCCGCCATCACCGCCGCCGCCATGGCGGACCCGGACAACCCGCCGTTGACCGATGGAGAACTGACCCAGTTTCGGCGTCCGGTTGGCCGTCCCGGACAGGGATTGCCCAAGGTTTCCACCATGGTGCGTTTCGATGTGGATGTGGTCACGGCCTTCCGCTCCACCGGAAAGGGCTGGCAGGTGCGCATGAACGAGGCGTTGCGGGATTGGCTCAAGTCACACTCTCCCGCGTGATCAGCACGTTTCATCACACAATCGTGGATTCTGCACAAGTTATTTTTGCCAGGCCCTAAAACGGCCGTCAATGGTCAAAACAGACGGCCGTCCGTGGACCGGACAGCCCGGCGTAACGCATCATCCAGTGTGGCAAGAGGCACCCCAACGCGCAGCGACAATTCCAGATAAGCGGCATCGTATGAGGATAACCCATGGCGACGCGCCAGTTGCAGTATGTCGCCAAACACAGTCATCAACGGGGTGGCATCGGACGTAATCGCCATCTGACGCAACAGACCGACAAATTCCGTACTGCGCGCCTCGGTCAACAACCCTTTGGCCTCTCCTCTGACAATCACATTGGCCACCTCCAACCCCCATAAAGAGGGCACCAAGGCTTCCATCCGCTGTTTTTCCATCCCCTCCAACACCCGACTGGCATAGGCAAGATTGTCGGTTGCACCATCCCTGAACAACCAGCGCATGGTCACCGAATTGTCCAGCACAAAGCGCATCAGTCACGTCCCTCCTCGATTAATGTCTGGATCTCCGCACTGGAAACAGGCACGGCACTCTGCATGAATTGCTGCATACGCGCAGCCGCCACACACGCATCCCGGTGGAAAGAGAGATCGGAGGGAACCAGGTCGGCAACGGCCACCCCCCGGTGGGTGATCGTAAAACTTTGCCCGGATTGAACCAGCCGCAACAGCTCGGAAAGTCGCGTCTTGGCTTCATATGCACCCATTTCGGTCAAACGATTCATCGATTCTCTCCCAAACAGACCACACGCCAACCCGACCAGTATACAGACTGGTTTGATTCAGAACAAGACCCTCGACCCCACCTGTCCATATTTTTCCTGGCAGAGAGAAGGGCTAACCCATTCCGTTGTTATCTCTTCCTGGCCACCAGGATGCAACTGCGCGAGGTGAGCATGTCCCAATGGTTCATGGCAGGAATAATCGATTGATTTTCTTCGTAGACCAGTCTGTCATACGCTTTGATTTTACGTTCATAGAGCAGGGAACCCAGTTTGAGGAAGGGATAGAACAACAGGCCGAGGGCGGCAGCCGAGGTTTTGCGCCTGTCCGCATGGATCTGGATCTCGTCAAAACCGGAGCGACGCAAGCCATACGCCAGATAGGCCAGACTGAGCGGCATGACATGACCACACAACCGGCCCGCATTGCGCAGTTCGGTGGATGGGACGATATACATGTCATAAAAACCGGTCAGCAGAAAAGAAAACCGGGAGACCATATGCAGAAGATTGGGAACGGAAAAGATCAAAACCCCGCCCGGATGCACTATTCTGGCACACTCGGACAATAATTCATAAAACACGTGAATATGTTCCATGACCTCGACCGATACAATCAGATCCAGGGAATCCGAGGCAAAGGGCAACGGCTTGTTCAAATCCGCCGTTACAAAGGGTATATCAGGACAGGCGTAGCCCTCTTCCACCACATCACAGGCGGTCAACATCTCGGAGGCCCGCACCCCCTGCCGGGCAAGGCCATCGGCCAACCGTCTCGTCATGTGACCCTTCCCGCACCCCAGATCCAACACCCTTTTTCCACTGACCAGAAATGGCTCCGCCAGGGCATACACCACCTGGTTGGTCAAGGCGTGGGATGCACTGGCGATGGTATTATTCTGTGTGGCGAAAGTCTGTGGGGTCATGACCATTCCTCCCTTCTTGATGACGACATTAACGTTTTGCGTACCGATCCAGCACGGCCATGACTTCATGACTCTCCAATTTCTGTAAACAATCACTGATCTTGCTGCCCTGGCATCCATCCCGGTTGCAGGGCACACACGGCCAATCTTTTTGAATGATCACATGATCTCCCTGGTACTGGATGCCGTTTGGCTCTGGATACGGGGTGGCTTCGTCTCCCGACCATCCGTTGGGCCAAGGCCCCCATTCAAACGGCATGCTTGGACCAAACAGGGCAATCACCGGTATATTCAAACTGGCCGCCATGTGCATCATGGCGGTATCCACGCCAAAATAAAAACGACACAATGAGGAAAACGCCGCCACCTGCTTGATACTCAACCGCCCGCTGAGATCCAGGGGACGGGTGTGGCACAAGGAGAGAATCTGGGCCACCTGCCGCAATTCGACCTCATCCGCACTGCTGGTCATACCAACGGCAAACCCTTTTCCCTGCAAATAATCCACCACCTGGGCCATCCCCTCCGCCGTCCAGCACTTGAATCGCCACCGCGCCACCGGATGCAACTGCACCAGGGGAGAGAGGCCATCCCAGCCCTGCGCACGCAAACAGCCCTCCACCACCTGGAGATCCTGAGCAGAAAAGAGCGTATGCACCTCTGCATAGTGAGGAGGAAGCAGACCATGCAAACCGAGCAGGTCCAGATTGCGCACGACCACATGACGCCGACCAGGGCGTTGTTGGGCGGCATGGGAGAGCAGCCAGGTACGCCACCACCGCTCCTGGCCCGACTTCAAGAAACCGGTTCGCCAGGATGCCCCACTCAAAAAGCCGACAATCATGCCCCGATCACCGTCTGTGGTGTTGAGCGTCCAATCAAAATGGCGACGCCACAACGCTTGCCACCAGCGCGCATATCGCCACAGAAAGACCCAGAGGGACTCCCCCTGACGCCGTTCCGGGAAGGTCAATATGTCATGCACGTGGGGATGTCCCGCCAGCATGGAGACCGTGGCAGACTTGACCAGAACAGTGACCAGTGCCTCTGGAAACCGGGTTTTCAGAGTGGAAAGCAGGGGACCGGTCAACAACACATCGCCCAGATGGCGGGACTTGATGACCAGTATACGGCGGGGCGTCATGTGATTGGGATCCCTTATCAATAAATGGCACGCCTTGTTGATCCTCGACCCGGTCGAATCGCCAGGGCTGCCCCTGAAGACCCTCCGCCACCCACGGGGCACCTACAGCATGGCACAAGCCTTTCTTCCGTGCCAGTAGGAAACTAAAATCCGCACCGTTCTGGAC
>CAIWLA010000145.1 GCA_903913345.1 uncultured Magnetococcales bacterium
CACAGCGCGCCCACTTGTCTCGTGACAACCCGGAAAAGCCATTGACTGAGCGCATGAAACGCATGCTGACTGGTCAACCGACCGAAGAGGTGATTCTCGATCCAGACAATCCCAACCTGATTCTGGAGAGAAGGGGAGAGTCGTGATGGTTTCCGTCCGGTGAGAAGGGGGATCTCCCTGGCCTCCATCAGGAAAAGGCTTCCGGGTGTTTCGGTAGATCCGTCGGTCGGTCGGTCGAGCCGCCTGCCACCGAAAACTGCTTCTGGCGTTTCTCAAAAAACTCCAACATGCGCCAGTGTACAATCGGAATCTCCAATAGATCGTCCCATTGCACACGATGCAACACCACTTCCCGTTCAAATTGAAAATGCCATGGGCGACTCTCTGGTGCAAGATAGCTCTGTTCTCCAAAAAAGCCACCCGACCGGATCACCTCCAGGGGCTGCCCGTTTCTGCCCAAAAACAGAACCTCTCCCCGCTCCACCAGCCACAAGAGCGGCGAGTCCTCCATCGGCACCCGACCACCGCCCGTCAAAACGATGCGATCCATCACCCGGGCAATGCGCCCCAACGACAAAAAGGTCGTATGCTCCCCAAAGAGCCAGGTCTTGCGCAGGAAAGAGACCTTGACCATCATCGCCTCCATGGGGGCCATCAAGCCATTCCTTTCCAGAAAAGCCCGCATCTCGGCCATGGAAAACTGGATGACACTACAATGCGAGACGGTACGATAAGTCCACTGGCGTCGACAGGCTTTTCGATCCAGATCTGCCTGTACTTCCTCTTCTGTCAGGGGTCTCCTGACCCCTGTTGGATCCGCGCTGTTATCCACCGTCCGTTCCAACTGCTCACCAAAGAGCGACTCGCCGCCGATCAGGGAGCCAAAGGCCAGATGATTGTGGACGTTGGCGGACGAATTGAGATAGGAAACCGTCCCGGAAAGGATCATATCCAGGCGTTCATGATCATCCCCGTCCCGTCTCCCCCGACGGATAATGGTGCCCGCATTGTGCTCCACCACGGGACTCTTCAACAGCTCAAGAACCTCCTCGATCGGGGCGGTGGGAAAAAATTCGCGCAGGAACAGACAGGCTCGCTCCAACCGATAATCCCGCTGTCCGGGAATCAACACATTTTCCGCCCCAAAAGAGGATTCGGAACCAATCTCCATCTCCTGGGTGGTCAAATGGCGGGCAATATGGGCCAGAATGAGATGCTCCGACGGATCCTGACGAAAATCTTCCGCCACGCCATGGATCATGCCACCGCCAATATCCAACTTTTTCAAGGTGGCCGGGCGTAAATAATTTTCTTTGACCTTGTCCATGAAGGCCACCGGAACCTGTCCCGGTCCCTCACCGGTCATCCCATCCAGCACCTTGAACGCCGACAGATCCGCCCAATGGGCATAGGTCTGTTGCTGGCCATCGTCATCGGTGGCCCGAAACAGAAAGAGGGTCGTCTCCAGGGGATGGGGCGAAAAAATGGGCATCACCTCCAGGCCATCACAATCATTCCATTCGTCCAGGACCAGATCCCGAATCTGAAAAAACTGGGCAAATTGTCCTTCGTGGAGCGACATCAAGGCCGAAAATTTCTTGGTGACAGAGGCCCGCACCAGCGGCGTGGCAAAATATTTCAAACGTCGGTCCGACTGAGTCAAGGCGGGCAGGCCGCCAAAATGGTCGTCATGGGCGTGGGTATGGAAAATGCCATCCACCTCGCTGATATCCACACCCAGGGAGGTCAGGGATTGCAAAATACCGGGGCTGGCATCAATCAGATAGATGCGGCCATGAAACATGATCATGCTGCCCATGCTCGGACGATTGACATCCCAACCATCCCCTTCACCGGTGTGAATGACGGCAAAATGGTGCTGCTTGAGTCGATGCTGTCCCAATGGATAGGGCGATTCATAGACCACACCGGGCGGCAGATTGAGATCCACTTCGGTGGACTCGCCCCGAAAACGGAAGGTATACCGATTGAAACCCGACCGTTCAACCATCACCCCGCAGCGAATCTCCATCGGCTCCTCTTCCACTTCGAGGGTATCCAGAAAATCCGCTGGTGAACGGATGGCACCGAAGGCAAATTTCAGTTTGATGCGCATCATGATCTCGGCCAGAGGCTCGTCCACACCGCTGGCCATGATCTCCTCCTTGGAGACCAGACCATAGTTGCCACGATAGATGTAGGCCATCTGTGCCTGCACCTGGGCCGCAGAGCCGATCAACAAGGGTTTCACGCCGGTATTGTTGGGATGTTTGGGAATGATAATGCCCTGCCGATAGAGCATTTGCAGCACGGGAAATTCGGCCAGATTGGCAAAACCGCCATTCTGAACGAGCACATCCGACAGCAAAATCACATTAGGCCCCGTCTCGAAGGGGATGCCATCCTTGCTGGTGTTGCTGATATAGCCACGGCGCATCAAATGTTTGACCACTTCGCTGGGACAACCGCACAAAATATAGAGACCCGCCTCCGGCACCTGCAACCAAAACACGCCGGGAGCCACCTGCAAGGTGAGCAGATTGCGCATGGCCTTCCGCATGGCCACCTCGGCCTGCTGACGGATGACAATCTCCTTTTCCAGCTCCACCGTCCTGGCCCGCACCTGCCGCCGCAGCAGCATATTACCGACAAACAGCAAGAGCAGCATCCCGACGGCCCCGATGGCCACCGGCACCACCCATTTGGGCAGTGCCTTCCTGGTACCGCCTTCAAACCACTGATTGAACGAACGGTAGTAAAAGGATTCGCTATCGGCTTTCAGGGTGTGCAGATCCCGATCCAGCGCGAGCAGCAGGTCGGCATTGCGCTTTTTGGGGGTGGCGTAGCGGATCTCCATTGGACAACAGAGCATGGGGCTTTTGTACGCCGAAAAGCCCTTGTCAATCATCATGCCCGCCGATCGGGAGATGATGCCGGCATCGGCATCGTTGTCGGCAACGGCTTGCAAAACCGTTTCGTAGTCCACCTGATCCAGAGGAAAGATGTCAATGCCCAGTTGCGCCAGGAGGGCCTTGAAACGGATAAAGTAAACATCATCCTTCATGCCCGCCACGATCCGGCCTTTCAGCTTGGGCAGGGCATCCAATTCCGGGTTCCAGACATAGATCTGCCCCCAGTTGGAAAAGGCCGCTTCTTCGGTAAAGTCAAATTTTTCTGATCGTTCTGGCGTATGGGCGATGGCCACTTGCAGATCAATTTCGCCATTGATCAGCCGCTGGTAGCTCTCCGCCCAGGTGCCGAACACATAGCTCAGCTTCCATCCTTCCTTGGCGGCGGTGTATTCCAGCAGATCGATATAAAACCCCCTGATCGCCCCGCTCCTGTCGGCAAAGACACCCGGTTCGTTCTGGTACACCCCCACCTTGACCACTCGCTCTGCCGCGCCCTCCGCACGGGTGTCCGCAACCGCCACCCACAGCAGCAGAGAGAGGCAAAAAAACCAGGAAAATACTCTATGCAAATGCGCCATGGAATCGTTTTTAAAAAAAAGAGTGGAGATGTCTGGGGAGAAGGTTGACCTTCCTCCCCAAAAACAGCCGCAACGCGGATCAAGGTCATGGACCAGAAGGGGATCCCGCCCCCCATTTTTTATAACACAGCCAAAGAGATGTCTGCCAGAAAAAATCAGGTCAACGCCGTATCATGGTCTGTTTTCCCCGTAATAATCCAAATACCACGCCACAAAGTGTTCGATCCCCTCACGAACCGTGGTGCGCGGACGGAAACCCACATCCCGTTCCAGTTCGTGGATGTCGGCATAGGTATCCGGCACATCGCCGGGTTGGAGCGGCAAAAATTGCAATTCGGCCTTTTTTCCCAACACCTCTTCCAGCGTCTGGATATAGACCATCAGCGGAACCGGTTGGTTGTTGCCAATGTTGTAGAGTTGGCTGGGCACTCCGTGGGCCACCGTTGGCACATGGTCCAGCACCCGCACGACCCCCTCGATAATGTCGTCAATATAAGTGAAATCCCGTTGATGTTGACCCTGATTGAAAACGGGGATGGGTTCGCCCGCCAATATTTTTCGGGTAAACAAAAACAGGGCCATGTCCGGCCGTCCCCAGGGGCCGTAGACGGTAAAAAAACGCAGTCCGGTCGTGGGCAGGCCATAAAGATGGCTGTAGGTATGCGCCATGAGTTCGTTGGACCGTTTGGTGGCGGCATACAGGGAGAGGGGCTGGTCCACCCGATCCCGCACCGAGAAAGGGAGATGGTTGTTGGCACCATAGACCGAACTGGACGAGGCATACAGCAGATGGCCCACCCGGTGGTGGCGACATCCCTCCAGAATATGGAGAAATCCAACCATGTTGCTCTCGACGTAGGCATGGGGATTTTCCAGGGAGTAACGGACCCCGGCCTGGGCCGCCAGATGGACCACCCGATCAAAAGAGCCTTCGGAAAACAGGGCCTCCATCCCCGCCCGATGGGCCAGATCATCCCGCACAAAACGGAACCCGTTCCGGCTCTGCAAGTGAGCCAGCCGTGCCTGTTTCAGCGTGACATCATAATATTCATTGAGGTTGTCCAACCCCACCACCTCGTCTCCCCGTGCCAGCAAACGGGCCGAGAGGTGAAATCCAATAAATCCAGCGGCTCCCGTGACAAGAACTTTCATGAATACTCCCAATCGTTGGCGAAAGGTCGTGCCTCCGCAGCACAACCGTCTCCCGGTTTTCCTCTTGGCAAAACAGCCAGGAAACGCTAGACTGTAGCGCAGGCGGAAGGGGCGGTAAAGGTATCGTTGTGGCATGTTGGATTAAAAAGCAAGGATGAGACGATGGGAGAGAAGGTCAAACCAGACGCGGGATCGGGTGATCATGCCATTCCCCAGGAGACCCCTCTTGCCGACAGCACGCCATCACCGGATCTCATCGAGCAAACCTTTGAACAGACCGACGAACCGACCGATGAATTGACCGACGAATTGACCGACGAACGGACCGACGATCTGACCGACGAACGGACCTATGGACGGGAAATCGTTGTACCGTCGCGCCGCCCGGCCTGGAGCAAGGCCGCCGAACAGTCGGTGCTGGGTGCCATCCTCCTGGACAACAGTATCCACGATCAGGTGGCCGATATTCTGCATCCGCAGGATTTTTATACGGGTGCCCATCGGGTCATCTATCAGGCCATCTGTACGCTGCTGGAGCGGGGAGAACCGGCCGACCCCGTCGTTTTGCAGCACCATTTGCAAAAAAATGAGGAACTGCACGCCGTCGGAGGCAGCGGCTATCTGGCCGAGCTGATTGAAACCGTACCCACCACCGCCAATGCGGCGGCCTATGCCCGTCTGGTTCGGGACAAGTCCATTCTGCGGGAACTGGCGCAACAGGCCACGCAGATTGTGGAATCGGTCTATCAGGGCAAGAACCGCCCCACGGATCAGCTTCTGGATGAGGCGGAGCAGCGCATTTTTTCGGTGGGGGAGGGGCGCAGTTATCGCAGTGCCGGCTATTTCACCCTGAAAGCGATCATTCTGCCGGTGCTGCACAGCATCGAGCAGCTCATGAAACATAAAGGATCCATCACCGGTGTCCCCACCGGTTTTGTGGATCTGGATCGGCTGTTGGCCGGCTTGCAAAAATCGGATCTGCTGATCCTGGCGGGGCGGCCTTCCATGGGCAAGACCTCTTTTGCCATGAACATGGCCACCAACGCCGCTGTCGATCATCAGGTGCCGGTGGCGGTCTTCTCCCTGGAGATGTCCAAGGAACAACTGGTCTCCCGTATGCTCTCCGCCGCCGCCCGCATCGATGCGCAAAAACTGCGGACCGGCTGGCTGGATGACCGGGAGTTCGGCCAGTTGATCACCATGGCCGACCGTCTTTCCAAGGCCACCCTGCTGATCGACGACACCCCCGCCATCACCATTGCCGCCCTGCGGGCCAGGGCACGCCGGATGCGGCGGGAGCATAAAATAGAGCTGATCGTCATCGATTATTTGCAACTGATGCAGGGGGACCAGAAAACCGAAAACCGGGTTCAGGAAATTTCGCAGATCAGTCGCGGCCTGAAATCCCTGGCCAAAGAGTTGGGGATACCCATCATCGCCCTGTCGCAGTTGTCGCGCCGACTGGAAGAGCGGCCCAACAAGCGGCCCATTCTCTCCGATTTGCGGGAGTCGGGGGCCATCGAACAGGATGCCGATGTGGTCCTGTTTGTCTTTCGCGAGGAGGTCTACAAGGATAATGATCCCGCCTTGAAAGGTCTGGCTGAAATCATTATTGCCAAACAGCGCAATGGTCCCACGGGCAAGGTCACGCTCACCTTCCTGAAAGAGTACACCCGGTTTGAAAATCATGCCGGGCCGCGCTAGGGGAGGGGTGCCCGCCACCCTCTCCGGTCGCCCCACCCGGTTGGAGGTCGATCTGGGTGCCATCGCGCACAATTTTTCCGTGGCGCGGCGGGCGGTGGCTCCGGGGGTGGGGGTCTTCCCGGTCATCAAGGCCAACGGCTACGGTCTGGGGGTGTTGCCCATCGCTCAACGGTTGCTCGACGCCGGGGCCGATGGTCTGTGCGTGGCCCTGGTGGAGGAGGCCGACCGGTTGCGTCGGGCGGGAATCCAACGGCCCATTGTGTTGCTGTCCGGTCTCTCGTCCGGGGTGGAACCGGCCGTGGTGGCCCTCCATCTGCACCCCTTTGTCTTTGATCTTCCGGCCCTGACCCGCCTGAGCCAGGCCGCCGGGGCCGAGCCGGTCACCCTCTTTCTCAAGGTCAACACCGGCATGAACCGGCTGGGGTTGCCAACCTCGTCCGTGGCGGAGGCCGTGGCCCTGGCCCAAAGGTTGCCCGGTCTGCGGTTGGCGGGTCTCGTCTCCCATCTGGCCTGTGCCGATCAGCCGGATCACCCGGAGAACAATCGGCAAAAAGAGGCTCTGCGGGCTGTCCTGGCCCAGACCGGCCTGGGGGAGAGTCGGGTCTCTCTGGCCAACAGTGCCGCCCTTCTCTCCCGCGCCGACACCCATTTTGCCTGGGTGCGACCCGGCATCATGCTGTATGGGGCATCGCCTTTTTTCCCGGCCAGTTCGGGGCGCGCGATCGGTTTGCGACCGGTGGTGCGCTGGTCCACCCGCATCCTCCAGATCAACGAGCTGGCGGTGGGGGAGGGGGTGGGTTACGGTCACACCTTGACGGTCCAACGACCCTCCCGCATCGCCGTTGTACCGGTGGGGTATGCCGATGGCTACAACCGTCTCCTCGGCAACCGGGGAGAGGTGTTGGTGGCCGGATGCCGGGTGCCCGTGGTGGGCCGGGTCTCCATGGATACCATCACCATCGATGTCACCGATTTGCCTGCGGTCACAATCGGTCAACCGGTCACTCTGCTCGGACACGATGGGGAAGAGTGTATCGATCTCGAGGAGATGGCGGCCTGGCGGGGGACCATTCCCTATGAGGTGCTATGCCATCTGGGGGAACGGGTGCCGAGGGTGTATCTTTAGAAAAAATTCAGTACTCCCTATCTCAATAATTTTAAAAATAATTATGGGGGTCCGGGGGAGATTATCTCCCCCGGTGGGGGTTTGGGGGCA
>CAIWLA010000146.1 GCA_903913345.1 uncultured Magnetococcales bacterium
GCCGCATATTCCCACTCCGCTTCTGTGGGGAGTCGATACCCGGTAACACCCTCTCGTTTGTTCAGGAGACGGATGAATTCTTGCACATCCTGCCAACTGACCCGCTCTACGGGACGGTTCACCCCTTTGAACCGGCTGGGATTTTTCCCCATGATCGCCTTCCATTGCCCCTGAGTCACCTCATATTTCCCCAGACAAAAGGGTTGGTGGATGACGACCTTGTGTGGCGGGGCCTCATCTGCGCTGACGTTCGGGGTATAATGGGTTCCCATCTCGAATTGACCCGCCGGAATGGCGACAAACGTCATGCCAATGGTGTTGGTATGCTCCGGGTTTGCAACAGCCTGTCTCCCATTGATCATCATCAAAGAAACGACGACAAGCAAACCGGCAGACATTTTCTTTGTATTCATGGCGTTTCTCCTTGGTCAGTGTGTCAAACCTCACGGTCAGAACAGCATTGTTTGAAACAGGAAAGCAACGATACAAACCGTTTATCCGTTATCCGTTGTCGGCTGGGGATTTTTTTCCCATACCCAGACCATCGCCCGCAGACTGCCATGACCGGCCCATTGATGGAGAATACCCATGGAGACATGGACCGCCAGATAGAGCCACATCAGACTGCCCAGCACCTCATGCGCATCCTTGACCGCATGTGCCCAGTCGGTCATCGCCCCCTGGGCATCCATGGCGAAAAACAGGCAGAGGCCGCTGCCTCCCAACAGCGTGGCAACAGACAGACCGAGACCTTGAACCGCACTGGCCAACGGACTGGCCTGTGCACTGTCGGGTAAACGAAACCGGGCGGCCTGGACCGCATATCGCTGAATATCCTCCTGAATCGCCCGATACCGGGAGCGGGAAAACCAGGGGAACAACAGAGAAAATGCCACAGGACCGGTCCGCGTCATACACCAGATCCAGTGGATGAGCAATACCCCCAGCGACACCTGACCCCAAATCTCGTGCAGGGCATAGAAGACATCCCCCTGTCGTCCCGGTTTTGGGTAGACCATGACCAGGGAAAAACCAAGCTCTGCCACGATGCCAATGGCCAGGTACAGGTGCAGCAAACGGGTGAAACGGTCATACAGCATGATGCGCTTTCCATTGGAAGGGTGTTCATAAGGGGAATATCCCTTTTTTCTGTTCGAAAATCGTGTTTGGTATAAAAATTGCTTCACTAATCTCCAAGGCCGATTGAGCCGAAAAGAATTACAGAGGGTCGCCATTCAGAACGGCTTGCTTCGCACAGGACGGCAGTCAAGGTCGGTTTCCGAACTCGATGCCTTAGCGTGCAGTCAGCCCAGAAAGATGGCCAACCCACTGCGGTGGCAATCGGCCTGAAAGGTCGATTTTCTGCGGGACAGGCAGTCCGTCCGTCCGTCTGTTTCGTGGCGGCGGACTGTTGCATTGAAAACGTTTTTTTATTGCTGTCTTCTCAATAAACGCCGCAACAGGTGCAGTGCCGTCTGACTCGTCTGGTAGCGGATGCGGTCCCGGCTGCCCGGATAGAGTGCCTTGTGTTCCAGCACATCGCCCTGCGTGGAGACAGCGGCCAGGTAAACCGTGCCCACGGGTTTCTCCTCGGTACCGCCATCGGGACCGGCAATACCAGTGGCCGATACCGCCAGGGTGGCGTTGCCGTTGCGCACCGCACCACGGGCCATGGCCAGTGCAACCTCTGGACTGACCGCGCCACACCGTTCGATCAAAACGGCGTTGATGTCCAGACATTGGGATTTGGCCAGGTTGGCATAGGTGACGTATCCCACAGACAGATAGGCAGAGCTGCCCGGCACCGCCGAAAGGCGGGCCGTGATCAGACCGCCCGTACAGGATTCCGCCACCGCCACCGACGCGCCCGACTCACGCAATTGTTTGCCCACCAATACTTCCAGGGGACGCGGCGTCTTGGAATAGAGCCGTTCCCCCAGACGCTCTTGCAGGCGTCCCTTGAACTCCGTCCCCACATGCGGCGGAAGGAGCACGGCGGTGTCGCCGTTGGAGAGGAGACGCGTGCGACAGAGGGCCAGATCTTTCTCTTCCCCGGAGGCCATCAGGTTCGGTTCCGCCCCCTCGATCATCCAACACGATCGATAGCGGCCCCGCCTCGGCGTCCCCTGCAAATCACGCACCCCCTCTTCCAGAAAGTCACGCACGGCCGCCACCAGTTCACGACGCAAACCCCAAATGCTTTTTTCGCAATAGACCACCATGCGTCCCCGACGCTTGATGGCAAAACCCGCCGGAATCCCCGCCGAATCGTACAACGGACGCGCACCCATCACCCGCAAGCGGTCGGATTCATCGTGGTCCAATCCCAAAGAAAGGCCCAGATTGGACAACAGGGAACGACGCAAACGATTGCCCGGCTCCCCCGATCCCTGGATCAAAATGAGTTGGTATTCCTCGGAGACACGGGTGGGATCAAACGGCGCATCGGGTTCCAGCTCGGAAAAGCCCATCTCCGAGAAGCCCAGACACTCCAGTTGCAGATCAAGATAGGGCCGACCGGAAGGGGGGAACAACGACTCCTGTTCGCTCCAACGTGGCATGATCAATAAACATTTCATGGCAAAATCATCCTGGCAAGAACCATTACACCCAACCCCGCATAGAGACCCGCCGCCAAATCGTCGGCCATCACCCCCCAGGGAGAGGGCAACGCCTGATCCAGCCAATGGACTGGCCAGGGTTTCCAGATGTCAAACAGGCGAAACAGGCCGAAACCCACCACCAACCAGGGCCAACCCACCGGAGCCGCCCACATGGTCAACAAATATCCCGCCGCCTCATCCACCACCACCTGGGGGGGATCCTGCCGGGCATATATCCGACACGCCACCCCCGCCGCCCAGGTGCCAATCACTAAAACAAATGTAAAAACAATTACATGAGCCATCATATCCCTCTGCTGAAGCCACCAGCACAATGGCATGGTCGCCAGGGTTCCCCAGGTACCGGGTGCCTTGGGCAAACGACCCGCCCCCAGCAGAGTGGCAACCTCCATGGCCAGGCGGTCTGACAGAGAATGGGTATATGATGCCATAATATTTTACATTATCCAAAAAGAAAATTTGACAGGTTCAATGGCCACCCAGGTAGGCTTTGCGTATTTCCGGGCTGGCCAGCAGTTCCGAGCCGGTTCCCGTCAAGGTAATCTGCCCGTTGACCAGGACATAGCCCCGGTCCGCCAACTGGAGTGCCTGATTGGCATTTTGTTCCACCAGAAAGAGGGTGGTGCCCTCCCGGACAATCTCCCGCAGGGTGGCAAAGATGCGAATCATCATTTGCGGAGCCAGTCCCAGGCTGGGTTCATCCAGCAACAACAGACGGGGCTGGGCCATCAGGGCACGGCCAATGGCCAGCATTTGCTGCTCGCCGCCAGAGAGGGTTCCCGCCCGCTGCCGGGCACGCTCCTGCAAACGGGGAAAGAGGTGATAGACCCGTTCCAGAGCGGCCAGGGAACCCCGGTCATTGGCCCCTCCCCCACCCGCGCGGGTTATCGCCACCGGAGCCGCGACGGTACCCATGGCCAGATTTTCCTCCACCGTCATGCGGGCAAAGACCCGACGACCTTCGGGGACATGGGCCACACCCAGTCGGGCGATGGTATGGGTCGGCAGGCCCGTGATATTCTGTCCGGCAAAGAGAATATGGCCCCGTTGGGCGGGTGGGTTGCCGCATATGGTCATCAACAGGGAGGATTTCCCGGCCCCGTTGGCACCAATCAGGGTGACAATCTCCCCGGCATGGACCGCCAAGGAGACCCCTCTCAACGCCTGGACCGCTCCATAACCGGCATCCACCCCCTGCACAGAGAGGAGAGGAACAGAGGGAGAGGACGGGGTGCTCATGGCAAAACAGTCTCTGACGTGCCGGTACCCAGATAGGCGGCCAAGACACGGGCATCCTGCTGGATGGCCGTTGGCGTCCCCTGGGCAATCACCTCGCCATGGTCCAACACCACCAGATGGTCGGAAATATCCATCACCATCCCCATGTCATGCTCGATGAGCAAGATGGTCAGCCCATGCCGATCCCTCAGGGCCAGAATCAGTTGGCTGAGATCCCGGGTTTCGTTGGGATTGAGACCGGCGGCCGGTTCATCGAGACAGAGCAGATCCGGTTTGGTACACAGGGCACGGGCCATCTCCAATCGCCGGGGAGGACCATACGGCAACTCCCCCGCCAAACGATTGGCATCTCCCACCAGATCAAAAAAATGGAGCCATTCGACCGCCCTCGCCACCGCCTCCCGTTCCTGTCGTCGAAAATGGGTCGTCTGCCATAAACCCGCCACCAGCCCGGTATCCACCTGGGCATGTTGCGCCACCAGCAAATTTTCCATCACGGTCAATTCGTTGAACAGGCGGATATTCTGAAAGGTGCGCGCCACCCCGGCCCGATTGACCCGGTGGGGACCGCCAAAGAGTTTAAAAAACAGGCGACGACCCACCCGCCTCGGTTGCCAAAAATCGCTCACCCGCAGGGGTTCGCCCAGCAGTGCCAGGAGATCCA
>CAIWLA010000147.1 GCA_903913345.1 uncultured Magnetococcales bacterium
AGTATCCGGCTCTGGCTATACCCTGAAGCCTCAATTCTGGAGTGTGCGTCATCGGGCACATCCAGGGCAAATCAAAGTCTTCAGGATCTGCCGGGAGACGATGGTTCCAATGGATGATGGCCGGAGCCATCCTGCTGAGCAAGGGAGATTCCTGATGGTGTGGTATCTTGTTGTCGAGAGTGTGATCGTGGGTGTGATCATGGTGCTGGTGCGGTATTTCGCCGTTGAACCAGAAAGCATCGGGCTGCTTTGCCAGGTTGAGTCGGCACCCTGGTGGTGTGGTCTGCGTCACGGTTTAATCCTGGCCGTTCATTTCAAGATGATTGGCTATCTGGCCACCGGGATGGGTGTGATCGCCCTATGGAACACGGGATCCATAGGGGGACGACTGGCCATGAATCTGGGGGCCGCAGGGTTGGTGTTTTACAATGTGTCCTGGGCGGCGGCCGGGTTTATCCTGGGCCTGCTGGCCGTTGTGGATCGTAACAGTCTGTACGGCACGATTGGCAATGCCAGCAAAACCAGCACACCATGCCAGACCATGGCTTCACGCGCAACCGGCCACTCGATCCAGGTGCCCGCCATGGCACAACCGATCAGCAATATTCCCAGACAGGCCTCCATCCAGCCCTGAGTCTGGATGCCCAAGACCAGCCAACGAACCCACAGCAAAAGGGCTGGCAGGAGGTAAAGTGCTGAGGGAAAATCGCGGTAACGTCCATCCATGACCAGGCTCAGGGCAGTCACAGCCGCCGAAAAGAGCGTGGCTGCCTGTAATATTCCTGGGTAAAAGCCCCGTTTTTCCACCCCGCGAGGCCAACTGCGTTGCAACAAAAACCGACGCAAGGTGGCCATGTTCCATGGTGTTGCGGTCAACCAGGTTCCGGATGCCCCAGCCAATATGGCCGCCACCATCACCCCGGCGATGAGCAACAACCCCAGACCGGCTTGGCCCAATGCCCAATCTGTCGCGTTTTGGCTGGCGTCAGCCACCTGCTGCCAGCGCGAAAAGGCGAGTCCTCCGCCCAGAAAGCCTGTCATCGACAGACTGGCCAGCCGCCAAAAGGCAAGGGGTCGTCGTCTGGATCCGGCCAGAAAGACAAAAGAAAACAGGCCGCCCAATGCCACGGGTACTGGCCATTGGGGCAGTGTGGTCACCGGTCCGGTCAAAGGGAATTTGACTTGGCGTTTTGAGTTGAAAAGCCCCCAATGGGCACCCACGGTGCCCTCCTGAAGACGCTTCCATGGCTGATCAAATGCCTCGATCAGATTGTAGGGAATGGCTTGTTGATTGGCAAAATCAATAAATTCACGGATGAAACGGGCCTGTTCCACCACCCCTGGCACGGCCCCTCGACGACTGCGTCCCGCACTGGGCCAACCGGTTTCTCCCACCAGAATCTGGCGTCCCGGAAAGGCATCTTGCATTTTTTGCAGAATATTTTGCACATGGGCCAACGCCTGGGTGACGCTGACCGGTTCATCTTCCCAGTATGGCAGGATGTGGATGGTGAGAAAATCGACATGGTCAGCCACACGAGGATTTTTGAGCCAAAAATCCCACACATCGGCGTAGGTAATGGGCAAAGAGGTGCCAGCGCGCACCTGTTTTAAATAGTCGATCAGTTGGTCTGCGCTCAACTCTTTGCGCAGCAAAACCTCATTGCCCACCACAATGCTTTCGACTACTTCAGGCCGAGCCACGGCCAGGGTGGCAGCGATCTGTTTGGCATTGGCCTCTTTGTCCGCTCCCAGCCAAATGCCCAGAATGACGCGCAGACCCTGCTTCTCTGCCACGTCCACCACCGCATCCAGCCCCTGGGTGGCGGCATAAGTGCGCACGCATTCGGTCAGGGGTGCCAATTGAAACAGATCCTCCTCAATCTGCCAACGCGGAATAAAGAGCGCGGGATCATAGGGCACCTGTCCGTCTCGAAACGGCGCGTAGGAAAGGCAGTGATAGCGACCAGAGGGCACGTCGGGCATCTCAACGGATTGCCCGATATCCTCCCAGAACAGCACCGAAACCGAAAAACAGAACAGCCAAGCCAGTGCGGCAGGCAACACGTTCATATCAAAACCTCCAGCACAGGTGACAGCCTTGGCATTCCAACGGCTTCCCAGATACTACGGAACTGCTTTTTGTTTCGTCAAGTTGCGAACTGTCGAAAGCGGTCGATTCGATCAAAAGATAACCTTGACTGGGCGGTTGGAGCTTGGACAGGCACATTTTATCCATATCTTGTGGGTATCGCCCCCAATCCCCCACCGGGGTCCGTGACGGTCCCCGGACCCCGGCAATCGGGTTGGCAGAAAGAATACGGGCGATTGCCCTGGGGGCAATGGTGGGCTGCATTGACTGTGGGCACCGAAGCGGGCTATAGTGCTTCCGGCAAACCCGGTTGCTGGCAGCCCACCCACCCTTTTGCATGAGAAGCCTTTCCCCATGCCCAAACGCACTGATCTGCACAAAATTTTAATCATCGGAGCCGGTCCCATCATTATTGGCCAGGCGTGCGAATTTGATTATTCCGGTGCCCAGGCCTGCAAGGCCCTCAAAGAGGAGGGGTACGAGGTGGTGCTGGTCAACTCCAATCCGGCCACCATCATGACCGACCCCGACTTGGCCCATCGCACCTATGTGGAGCCGATCACGGTGGAGGCGGTCACCGGCATCATTGCCAAGGAACGTCCCGATGCCCTGCTGCCCACCATGGGGGGCCAAACCGCCCTGAATATTGCCATGGCCTTGGCGGACAAAGGGATCCTGGCACAATACGGGGTGGCCTTGATCGGGGCCTCCCGGTCCGCCATCGCCAAGGCGGAAGACCGGGGCCAGTTCAAGGCCGCCATGCTGCGCATCGGTCTGCTGATGCCCCGCTCCGGCTTCGCCCACTCCTGGGAGGAGGCGATCACCGTCCAACAAGAGATTGGCTATCCCCTCATCATCCGTCCCAGCTTTACCCTGGGTGGTACGGGGGGCGGGGTGGCCTACAATCGGGAGGAATTCGAGGCCATCATCCGTCGAGGATTGGCCGCCTCCCCCACCAGCGAGGTGTTGATCGAAGAGTCTCTCCTCGGTTGGAAAGAGTTTGAGATGGAGGTGGTGCGGGATCGGGAGGACAATGCCATCATTGTCTGCTCCATCGAAAATTTTGATCCGATGGGTATTCATACCGGCGACTCCATCACCGTGGCCCCGGCGCAAACCTTGACCGACAAGGAATATCAAGAGATGCGCGATGCCTCCATCGCCATCCTGCGGGAGATCGGGGTGGATACGGGGGGGTCCAATGTCCAATTTGCGATCCACCCGGAGACGGGGCGGATGATCGTCATTGAGATGAATCCACGGGTCTCCCGTTCCTCGGCCCTGGCCTCCAAGGCGACCGGTTTTCCCATCGCCAAGGTGGCGGCCAAGCTGGCCATCGGGTACACATTGCCGGAAATCATGAATGATATTACTGGCGTCACACCGGCCTCCTTCGAGCCGACCATCGACTATGTGGTGACCAAGGTGCCCCGGTTCACCTTTGAAAAATTTCCCCTGGCGGAACCCCTGCTCACCACACAAATGAAATCGGTGGGGGAGGCCATGGCCATCGGTCGTACCTTCAAGGAGTCCCTGCAAAAGGCCCTGCGCTCCCTGGAGACCGGCCTGGATGGTCTGGATCCCATTTTCAAGATGGCCGACCATCCCACTTCGCAACAGGCGGAGATTGCCCTGGAAAAATCGCTGCGTCACGCCGGGCCGGAGCGCATTCTCTATGTCGCCGATGCCCTGCGCCTGGGGTTCGGGCTGGATTGGATCTATCGTGCCACGGCCATCGATCCCTGGTTTCTCGACCAGATGGCGCAACTGGTGGAGGCGGAAGGGGAACTGGCGACCCTTTCCCTTCCCGCGTTGACCCCGGTCCATCTGCGTTCCCTGAAAGAGATGGGCTTTTCTGATCGGCGTCTGGGTCGTTTGTTGCACTGTTCGGCGGATGCGGTGGCGGCGGCGCGTCTGGCGGCGGGTATTCAGCCGGTCTTCAAGCGGGTGGATACCTGTGCGGCGGAATTTCCGGCCCAGACCGCCTATCTCTATTCCACCTATGAGGTCCAGTGCGAGGCCCGGCCCTCCGACCGTAAAAAGATCATGATTCTGGGGGGGGGGCCGAACCGGATCGGTCAGGGGATCGAGTTTGACTATTGTTGCGTTCATGCCGCCTTTGCCCTGCGCCAGGCCGGGTATGAGACCATCATGGTCAACTGCAACCCGGAGACGGTTTCCACCGACTATGACACCTCTGACCGGCTCTATTTTGAGCCGCTCACCTTCGAGGATGTCATGGCCATCGTGGCGGTGGAAAAGCCGACGGGCATCATCGTCCAACTGGGGGGGCAGACGCCGCTCAAGTTGGCCAAGGCCCTGGAGGCAGCGGGTGCCCCCATCATTGGCACCAGCCCCGATGCCATTGATATTGCGGAAGATCGGGAGCGGTTTCAGCACCTGTTGCATCAACTGCAACTGCGCCAGCCCCGAAACGGCATCGCCCGTTCCAGCGCGGAGGCCCTGGTGATTGCCCAGGGGGTGGGGTATCCCGTGGTGGTGCGTCCCTCCTATGTCCTGGGGGGGCGGGCCATGGAGGTGGTGCACGATCAGAGCGACCTGGAGCGTTACATGCGCACGGCGGTACATGCCTCGCCGGACCATCCCGTGCTGTTGGACCATTTTCTCGACAATGCCATCGAAATTGATGTGGATTGTGTGGCCGACGGCCAGGAGGTCATTGTGGGCGGCATCATGGAGCATATCGAAGAGGCGGGGGTCCATTCCGGGGATTCCGCCTGTTCCCTGCCGCCGTATTCCATCAGCCAGTCCTTGATCAATGCCGTGGAGCAGCAGACCATCCTGTTGGCCCGGGCACTGAAGGTGGTGGGTTTGATGAATGTGCAGTTTGCCATTCAGGGCGAGACCCTGTATATCCTGGAGGTCAATC
>CAIWLA010000148.1 GCA_903913345.1 uncultured Magnetococcales bacterium
AGCACAAGCAGCAAAATTGCGCCGTTTGGATCTGTATCTGCTGCATCAGATGAAGTCCAAATCACAGGCATGAATGTGCTCATTGCAGACTCATCGACGAGGATATTGAGCAGTTTGTCAAATGCGAGATGGAAGGAACCTGAGTTTTGCTGGGGAATTCAGCCCCATTCATTCATTTGAACGCGCCCCGTGCGCGTTTTTTTATGCATTTTCGGAGTGAGACATGGCCATCGCATCCGGTATCAATCGAAATTTCCAGATCTATCGTGGCAACAGCAAATCATTCCGTCTGGTTTTCACCCTGGGTGGTCAGCCAGTGGATCTGTCGGGTGACACCATCATGTTCACCATGAAGCGTTCCGTGGAGGATGCCAATGCGGATGCGGTCATCCACAAAACGATCACCCTGCCAGACAACGCCGATTCGGTGGCCGGGACATGTTTTCTCCCGATTGAGTCGACCGAAACCGGTGCTGTACCCCCTGGGCTGTACCTGTATGACCTGATCTGGAAAACCAACAGTGACCCTCCGGTGATCACCACCTTCATGACCGGGCGCGTGCAGATGCTGCCGTCCGTGAACAACATCAGCGAGACCTGAGATGGCGGACCAGAGCATCCATGTCACGGTTGGCGGTCAGACGGTCCAGGTCACCGTCGAGGAGTGCCAGATCAAAGCCGCAGTGGACGATGCCTGCCTGGATATCACGGTACCGCTGGTGTTGGCACCGGGCAAATGGCCGTTCGGGGCAAACCCCAACCGGGTGGAAGGGATTGCCCAGGGGGTACCAACCATCCTGGACCGGGTGGCTATGCCAGGCAAGTACCAGGCAGTCAAATGGCTGGTTCTGATTGCCGATGCAACCAACGGTCTGGGGGTCAGCAGTGAGATCAATGTGTTCATGCGGGGCGGGACGGTGGAGTTCACAGAATATGCGGTGATGGGTGATATCGAGGCGGTGGACTATGTCATGGCCTGTGCCGGTGATGGCGCGTTTGTCAATCTGACCATGACATCCAACAGTCCCGGTTTTTTGGTTGCCAATACGATGAAAATCGGCATGTTTTCTTAAGGAGAATAGACAATGGGTGCTTCAGCTTTTCGGTCTCAGGGTGGGTTTGCCATCGGTTCTGTCGTCATTTTGAAGGGCAACGGTGCGCCCGGCAATGATTCGGGGCCGCAAGATGCCGCCGGTATCGGGTCGACCTATTTCGACGCCACCAACGGCAAGCAGTATCTGAAGAAGACGTCCGGGACCGGCACCAACAAATGGGTGCGGATGCAGGATGGGGACGATCTGGCTTCGGCGCAGTTGGGCCAGTCCTGGCGGGAGCCGGTTCTCGTTCGCGACAACACGGCCCGCGCAGACCTGGCGGCCGCGATGGCGGCGGCCAACGTCGATAACAAGATGGATGGGGTGACCATCTCTGATGGTTCCCGCATTCTGCTCGATAACGTGACCGGTGCAAACAAGAATGTCTATCTGGTGTCCGGCTCCACCGGCGCATGGGTGTTTACCGAAGAAGGGAATGCCGCCTCTCTGGGGGATGCGCTGATCGTGCAGTCCGGTTCCTATGCCGGGGTGCAGTTCGGGTATAACGGCAGCAGTTGGGTGGCGCAGAATACCGGAGCGGATACCGAGGCCGGTTTCATGCGGACCTTCATGGGCAAGTCTGCTTCCGGCAACGAGACCCCGACCTACTCCAGCACCCACGTGGTAACCAATGCCACCTCTCTGGAGACGGCCATCGGCACGTTGGATGCCGAGATTGGTGCCGGGGTGTCGGGCCAGGAGGCGCGCACCAAGGCCCCTATTGCGGATCAGGCGGTCAACGCCAATATCAAGGCTCTGGACGATGCCATTGGCCCAACGCCAACCAGCACGAACACCATTTCCGCCTCGGCAGACATCAATACCAACCTGTCTGCCCTGGATGGGCAACTGGCCCTGGCGCACAAACAAACCACTGTCAACGCCATCACCACCATCACGACCGTCGACGAGGTGCTGGTGGATGCCTGTGTATCGGTCGGCTGGGAGGTGCATGCCCTGAATGTCGGGACGCCAGCCAATGTGTACAAGGCGACCATCCAGGCGGTCCATGATGGAACGACCAGTACAGATGCCACGACGCAGGATTACTCTTCGGCGGCGGAACTCGCCATTGGTGGGGAAATCTCCGGCCTCTCTTTCAGCGTGGATATAAACGGCACGGGGACCGCGCAGACCATGCGGTTGCGGTGTGCATCCACGACAACTGTGAATGTAAAAGCCATTCGTACCACTTTGGCAGCATAAGGTCTGACCCATGATCGACTTCACCCATGCGTTCCGTACCCACGGATTGGACCTCGGAGGTATTGTCGGAGTGTTTGCCGGAGCGGCTGATCCGACCACGATTGACACCACCTCCGCACCAACGGGGTCATTGTACCTGCGGACGAACGGAACGGCATGGGTGCGCACGGGTACGGGGGCGTATGATTGGAGCATGCTTGGTACCGGCGGTGGAAGCGGAATGACCACCACTCAATCTGCCCAGTTGGACACTGCCTATGCGGCCATGCTCACGAGCAACGTGACCGCCATCAAAGGACTGACCACGACGCAAATCGCGTCTTTGGACACGACCACCAGCATCACCACCCTGTTGGCGGGCAAGCAGGCCACGCTGGCCAACTCGGCGCAACTGGGCACGCTGACCACGACGCAAATAGGGTATGTGTCCGGGACTCAGGTGGCTGCGCTGTCCGGGCAAACCACTACGCAGATCGCTGCTCTGGCATATCTCGATGTGTCGGCCAGTTTAACCACATCCTTGGCGGGGAAGGTAGGCAAAGCAGCCAATCTCCCCGTTCTGGGAGATAATGGAGCGAGAGGTCTGGTTTTTGGGGCTTTGACTTCTTTCAATTATTACCAGAATGGGTCATCCATCGGTAGTCAGACACTTATCAACAATTCACAATATCCTTCCGTGGGATTTTTATTTGCCCTTGGGGTTACTAACTATCGCACAGACTGGGTTTATTATAACCCAGGGGACTCCTCTCTGAATGTGATAATGGGGCCAGGGAATTATACTACCCTTGGGGCGGCACAAGCGGAGACTGCTCCAGGCAGTGTGCCTTCCGCCTTAAGCGCGGCTCTACTGGTGGGTAAGACCATCATCCAGAATGCAGGCACGGTGCTGTCCACCACATCCATACCTCCTTATGATACCAGCACTTGGTCCCCTGTGTGGACTGGTACAGGTGCGAATCAAACAGCATTGGCGGCGTCAATTAATGCAGCGTTTGTGGCAGCGATGACCACCACCGCGATCATAGCCTTGACGAATACCCAGATTGCTAAAATGACCACGACGCAGATGGCGACATTGGATGCCGTGGATATGAGGGTTTTTAACGCTCAGACTTCTCCCTACACGGTGATTGCGTCTGATAACGGAAAAACATTAACCTATACATCCACAGGGACCCTAACACTTGCACTGACGGCTGCGGCCACATTGGGATCGGGTTTCTTCTTTTACTTATGGTGCGACAAGAGCACAGGTTATGTAACCGTTGATCCTAACGCATCTGAAACAGTCAATGGGGCTATATCTTATATCGTCTACAGAGGAATGCGCGTCAAGTTCATTTGTAGTGGCTCTGCGTGGATAGCGGAACCCTACGCTCCAGATATGATCGCCGCAGATCACACTGGTAGTCCCTCGAACGCAAAGGCAAACGTGACGGGTAGTGGCGGTATTGCTCTCGGATTTGGTTGTAACACAGCAGGGGGTTATCAAACTGCCCTTGGAGCAAACTCCGCAGGTGCAGGTTCTGTTGGTGGCGGCACAGGTATGGGTGCTGTGGCTATCGGTGGTTCATATGCTTCGGCTGCGGATAGTTGCTGCATCGGTAATCAGAATGTCACCTCAACATATGGTGCTCTCGGATCGGGGAGTTTTTCTTTTGGCTACCGAGTAAAAGCCTCCGCGACAGGTGCGGTAGCCATGGGTTCCAGTACCATAGCATCGGCTCAGTATGGTGTGGCTCTTGGTTGGGGGCCTTTAGCATCTGGAAATTCCAGCGTGGCCCTTGGTGGTGAGTTTGCCACCATTGCATCAGGCAGAGGTTCTGTGGCCATTGGCGGCAGTGTCTTCGGATGCACCGCTTCGGGTTTAAATGCCGTGGCCTTTGGTGAAGGGGCCGTTGCTCTACAGATAGGCAAGTACGCATTTGGTGGTGGTGTTTTTGCCGCGTTAAATGATTGCCAAACCGGGCGCATTATGGTTCGAGGTGCAACCACATCGGCCACCCCTCTTGTGCTCACATCAGATGCGGCTGCTGCGGGGTCTACCAACCAGTGCGTATTAAATAATAATATGGGTATGGCTGTTAAAGGGAGAATTATTGCCCGCAGAAAAACAGGAGATGGAGACCATATCAGTGTGTGGGAGTTTTCTGGAGCAATTCGGCGAGGCGCAGCCGCCGCCAATACGGCACTTGTGGCTGCTATCACCCCCACACTGATCGCACAGGACTCTGCATTATCCACGGCTTCCATTGCAATAACAGCAGACACAACAAATGGGTGCCTTGCTATTACAGCAACGGGCATTGCCGCAACCAATATCAGATGGGCTGCAACCATCGAATCAACGGAGGTAGTGTACGCATAATGGCCATTCAGTTTGACCTGCCAGATTCTTCTATTGGTATCCCTATTCCTGCGGCGTATATCCGCATTGCCACAGTGGCGGTGTATCGCACTCGTGATCCTGATAATCGTTTTCGGGTTGCAATTGACGCTGTTCCTTACGCATCCATTCCTGCTCATGAAGATGTGCAAGGTGTTGGTTTCATCCGCGAACATGTTCCTCTACCGGAGTTGGAGGCTTGTGATGGGGACACATTGCTCGCAAAAGCGTATTCTTGGCTGATGACAAAGCCGGAATTTGTTGGTGCGGTGGTGGTATAAAATGGACGATTATCTTGCACTTGAACCTCTGATCATCGCGAGATTGAATGATCAGATCAGCGGAGTAACGATCAAATCGACATGGGGGCTGGCCCGATTTGTCGAGAATTTCGACACGCCTCCGGCCATTCTTCTGGTGTTGGAATCCGATATGCCAGGAGAGATCAATGTTTCAGGATCCGCCCAGGTTGTGGATCAGGTCTGGACATGCTTTGTGATCGTGAAGGATTCGGCGAACGAGGCCGGACCTCTCATCAGTCAGATCATCAAGGCTATGAACGGTTGGGTGCCGGATCCATCATGCACACCGTTCAATCGGATCAAATCCGGTTTCAAACACGAGTATTCTCCGACCGGTGCGATGTATTTCCCGTTGGCATTCGAAACGAGATTCGTCTTTACCGTCTGAAGCAAAACATTGTCAACAAACAACATCAAAAGGATCACAATATGGCCATTACTCAGCAAAGTTATGTCGGCAAGGGTGCAGTGTATGTCGGTCTCCGTGCCGGTGGTATCCTTCGGTTCGTCGGGCAGGTGCCCGAATTTAAACTGAACGTGACCGAGGAAGTGAAGGAAATGAGGGATAATATTGTCGGAGGCGGGCTGGCCGACAGTGTTTCGTTCATCACGAAGGTCGAGGCGGCTCTGACTCTCGAAAGTTTGAGCGCGAAAAATCTCGCTCTGGCTTTGCGCGGGGTTGGATCCGCAACGACAAGCTCGGTGAAAACGAATCAGGCCAACGTGGCATATGCTGGAGGTTTGACACCTCTGGATGGTGTTGCGCCGTCGAGCGTTACTGTGACTGTGGCTCCAAATGCCCACGCGACCACGACGGCGTACACGGTGGGGCAGATCGTCAAGCCCGCAACCGGAACCCATTTTTACAAGTGCAAAACGGCGGGCACATCTGATGTCACGGCACCCACATGGAAAACCGATGGAACCGATACCACCGACGGAACTGTCATGTGGACGGATATGGGAACGATGGCACTGTCAGCCGGTGATTATAACATCTCAGCGGCGGGCGTCACGTTCCCGGAAGATTCTGCCAAAGTGGATGAATCTGGAACCCCCATCACGGTATCGTATACGTCAACAGCAGGGACATTGATCCAGGCTTTGGCCGACAACAACAACGAGTACCGGATCGTTTTTTCCGGTTCAAACTATGCCCGCAATGGGGCACCCATGAAAATCGACATCTTCCGGGCCAAGTTCTCTCCGACCAAGGATTTGGACCTCATCGGCGATGACTTCGCAAAATTGGCGGTGACCGCGAATGTCCTGGCAGACGATACCAAGTCGGGCATCGGGATCAGTTCATTTGCAACGATTGAGATGGTCGAAGGATAAACCGATGCGCAGAACCGAAACAGTTGATCTGGATGGTCGTACCGTCACGGTGAAGGAACTCACAGTAGCCGAAGTGCGCCTGTGGTTTAAGGCGTTGGAAAAGGCCGGGGAGGGTGGCATCGATGTGGTGGATGAGTGCCTCATCGAGGACATGTCGCTGGGGGATGTGCGCCGTATGACGGATTTGCAACCAGCGGACATGGACGAACTGACGCCTTCCGAGGTCGAGCAGTTGATGGCCGTCTGTATGGGGCTCAACCCCCATTTTTTTCGGATGCGGGGCAACCTGTTGGCGGTGGCAAAAGCCGTTCACCAGCAGGCACCCGCAGAAACGTTGAAAGAACCGCCTGCTGTTTAGCACGGGCGGGGCATGCCCTGGTTTGGGACTATCCCTGGGATCTCTTCCTGGTGGCGGCTGAAGAGATGGCCGATTCATTGAAAAAGGAGCGGTAAATGGCCACGAGTGCGCTGGAATTCACGCTGTTCATGGATGCCGGAGGCATTGTCCAGGGCATGTCCCGCGCCAGAGAAACCGTGGCGGCTGGTCTGCGCGGCATGGCTCAGGCGGCACGGGATGAAGGACAGCGCATTCAGGCAGCGTTGGACAGTATTGCTTCCTTCCGGACCCTGAAGCAGAACGTTGAAGACGCCAGGGCCACCATGGAAAAGAGCAGTGCCGAGGCGACGCGCCTGGGAGCAGCACTGGGTGCCATTGGCCCGCCGACGAAGGCGATGAAAAAGGAATTTGACCAGGCCAGGGATGCAGCGACAGCGGCTGAGGCCAATTTTGTGCGGCAGTCGGCGGCCCTCAATGCGTTACGCACCAGCATGGGGGCAGCCGGTTTGGCCACGACGGGCCTGGCCGCTGCGCAGACCCGGTTGCGTGGCGAGTTGGCCGCGAACGAGGCGAGTTATCAGGCACAAGCCCGGTCCATGCAACGGAACCAGGCCGCCAGGAACATTGTTGGCTACCAGCCCGATAACTCAGATCGGGCGATAACCCGGGTGCAGGCCGCCTATGAACGGTTGCGGGCCTCCGGCACCCTGACGGCCACCGAACTGGCCAGGGCGCACGTCATGATGACCGAGCGCATCATTGCCCTGCAAAATGGCACGGACGGTTGGTCCACGCGCCTCGCCCTGGTGCGCGAACAATTGGTAAAACTGGCCGTGGTCGGGACGGGCCTGAGCCTGGCGGTAAAAGAGGCGATCAACTTCGAGACCGCCATGTCCGACGTGCGGAAGATGGTCGACTTCCCCACGCACGGTGCGTTCACTGACATGCGAGACGACATCAAAGGCATGTCCCGCGAGATCCCTCTGTCGCTGGAGGGATTGGCGCAAATCGCTGCGCAGGGGGGACAGATGGGTGTGTCTGCCCAAAACTTGCGTGGCTTCACCGATACGGTGGCCAAAATGTCAGTCGCCTTTCGTGTTGGCCCGGCAGAGGCCGGGGATGCGATGGGCAAATTGATGAACATTTTCCGGTTGAGCATTCCGCAGGCGCAAACGCTCGGGGACGCCATGGCGTACCTGGACAAGCACAGTGCGACCGTCGGTCGGGACATCCTGAACGTGATGAATCGTGTGGGTGGTATCGCCCAGGTGTTTGGCCTGACCACCGTGCAGACCGCCGCCTTGTCATCCACCTTTCTGTCCCTCGGACGGCCTCCCGAAGTGGCGGCCACGTCCATTGACAATCTGCTGCAAAGACTCCAGACGGCACCGGTGGCCTCGGCAGAGTTCAAACATGCGTTGGGCACGATCGGCCTGTCGGCAGAGAAAATGGCGGCAGACATCAGGAAGGATCCGCAAAAGGCCTTGATGACCTTTTTGACGACCCTGAAGTCTCTGGACTCCCAAACCAAATCAGAAAGTCTGGATTTGCTGTTCGGGAGAGAGCACGCCAAGGATATTGCTATCCTGATCGCCGGGTTGGACGAGTACAAAAAACAGGTCGGGCTGGTGGCGAATGAGACCAACTACGCCGGGACGATGCAGAAGGAGTACAGCGACCAGATCAAGATCACCCAAAACCATTGGCAGTTGGCCAAAAACGCCATGGCGGAAGCGGCTGTCAACCTGGGGGATGCTTTTCTGCCAGCCATTGTCCTGGTGGCCAAAGGTCTCGCGGAGCTGATGCACACCGTGGCCGATCTGGTGGGGGCGTTTCCGAATCTCGCGGCGGCCGCCTCTGCCGCGCTCACCGCCTTCGCCGGGTTTGGTGCCTTGAAACTGGTTTGGAGCCTGATGCGGGCCGAGGTGATCGGCTTGATCGCGGTCCTGCCGGGGTTGACGGCGGCCTCCCTGGCCTTCGTCGCCACCCCCCTGGGTGCCGCCCTGACTGCCGGTGCCATGGCGGCCTGGGTGATGGCCGATGCGCTGAAATCAAATGTCCAACCCCTGTTGGATAATGCTTCTGCCCTGGGCAAAAGCCGGTTGGCGACCGAGGACAAGATCAAGACATTGCAGACGTTGCAGAAAACCCTGGCAAAGACCAAATCGGGCACCCAGGAGCATGTCGAGGCCGAGGAAAAACTGGCCCAGTTGCTGCCCACCGCCAACCTCACCCTGGACGAACAGGGGCGTGTGCTGGCCCGGTTGAGCAGTGCGACCGGGGACAACAGCAAGAAACTGAAGGAATACCTGGATCTGCTCAAAAAGGAGGACAAACAGACCCTCGCTTCGCAACTGGACACCCAGGCCCGCGCCTTCGCCGCCGCCAAGGAAGACATCGCAAAATACACCGATGGTCTGCGATCCCTTTACGGCATAGGCGAAAAGTCGCAGTCCACGTTCAATAAATTCACCATGTGGATGGACAAAAACCTTGGCCTGTACGACTCCAACATTGCCAAGGGGGCCGAGATGCGTCGCCAACTGGGTGATACCGAACAGGGCCTAAAAACCTTGGTGGCGTCGGCGATCAAGTCCGGGGTGTCCGTGGATGAGCTGGGCAAAAGCATGGACAGCTTACACACCGATCCGGCGGTGAAAGAGCAGGTGACGGACTTGTTCCGGTCCATGGCCGGAGAATCCGAGGCTGCCTCCGCCAAAGTCGGCACACTCAAAGAACACCTCCATCAATTTGCCATCGCCATGACCGGGCCTGCCGCCACCGCCAGAAAATTTGTCGTCGATGCCATCAACGTCACCACTGAGCAACTCAGCCGATACAATGAGGGTCTCTCCAAGCACCGTGAAGAGCTGAAGAAAGCGGTGGATGACGAAAAGCAGTCCTG